>CAZZJE010000058.1:0-10982 GCA_964654295.1 uncultured bacterium
TTTTGGAGTGCGGCGACTTGTCGCCGCTTTGTTGCTCGCTTCGACTTGTCGAAGCCTGGAGATTGTACGTTTTTGTTAAATAACGTGTGCATTTTACCTTAGCTACCATTGAATCGCCCTGTGGGCTCTGCCTGCTGAAATCCCTCTTACCCGTAGTTCCCGTCATCCTGCGCTCCGCTCCGGATTTGGTCACTACGGGCTAGCACCAGTCGTCCTCCCTTCGTTCGGACTCTAGAACACCTCTTACAAAAGCTTTGGTAAGTAGCTAGCCCGCAGGGCGATTCAATAGCAACCTCGGGTAAAAATACTGAGAAACGTACAATCTCCAGGCTTCGACTTGTCGAAGCGTTGACATTCTATTATTATTTAAATCTTTTTTGGTCCAAAAATAATCTCAAACGCTGACGCGTAGCTAATGATTTCTATAATTATCTTACGCCACCGCGGCAGCGCCTGTTAACAAGCCAAGCTTTTGAAACTGGCGCTTTAAAGCGGCATTCTCTTCCTTATCCAAAGCACCACTACCTGCTAACCAGCGCACATAATGAGAGGGAAGCTCTTTGAGAGGAGTGCCCTGATGCTTGCCAAATGGCATATGATGGATCTCTTTCTCTCTTTGAGGAGCATTTAAAAGTTGAAACGCTTGCTCAATCGTTAAATCATCCGTCATTCTAGAAAAAACTTCGTAGAGAACCATAACGTCATCTAGCGCACGATGGGCCTGATTAGCTGGAATTTCATAAAGTTCCCTTAAAAATTGCAGCGTATGGCGAGGTAGGTCTGGACGATAGCGGCGAGCCCATTTGAGCGTATCTAAAAAATTCCAACTAGGCCAAGAGAGGTTATGGCGTTGAAATTCGTTTCGCAAAAAGTGAAGGTCAAAGTTGTCGTTATTATGTGCAATTAGGATGACATCTCCCGAACAAAACTCCAAAAATTCTGATCCCACAATGCCATAGTGTGGCGCATCTGCCACCATATCGTCTGTAATTTTATGAATTGCCGTCGCATCGGGAGGAATCGGACAGCCAGGGTTGACAAAGCGTTGAAAAGTTGCTTTGCGCTCCGGATCGTAGGCTGCTATCTCGATAATACGATCTTTGTCCGGCTTAACACCCGTAGTCTCGGTATCATAAAAAATTGGACGAGGAGCCATAAACTAATTAAGGTTGGATGTTTTGAGATTGAGATTGAATTTTGCGCATCACTTGATTAAAAGTCACCTTTTTAGCCGCTACATTCAAAATTACCCCTGCAAACATCTCGGTGATGACTTCCATGCCTTTTAAATAGCTAGAGACAGTATCTTCTGATAGTGTGAGATCAAGTGACGGAAGCACCTGGCGATAAAAGACTATGTTTGCCCCTTCATCCATTCCAAAGCCTGGCAGATCGATCTCTTTGTTGATGTAGAGCAGCAGCCTTGCTAAGTCTGCTTCGGCGCCTGATTCAATATTTGTCGGAATAAACAGAACGATTTGTAGCTGCTTATTTTCCTCATTTGGGCGCAAAAAGATAGGGAAGTCTGCCCCTGAAATTTTTTGTAAATAATAGACCTGACCTGTCTCAGTCTGTATATGCGCCTCTTTGTTTAGCGCTTTCAAAAATTTTTGCAGGCTATCTGCGTTGAGAGGAATCATAGATGTTTTCTCAAAAGGGTTATAAAAGGGTTTCCTGTTATAAAAATATAACAGGAAACCCTTTTATCAGAAATTAGGATCTTATCAGAACTACTTGGCATTGATTGCAGCCTCAGCGGGAGAGGTCTTTTCGTTTGCTTGCAGTTCGCTGCGTAGAATTGAAACTTCTAAATCGGCTTCAAATCCAAGTGATACTTTGCGATTGTCGACACTCAAGACTTTGATCTTCACCCGTTTACCTTTAAAACTGATGATGATCTCCTCTTCAGGTTGTCGTGTCAGTACCAGCATATCGTCCGTCCTTGTCGTCTATAATTTCAGAGTTTTCGTTTGGGCGGCCAGTGCACTCTTCAAGTTACGGATAATTCATGCCGGGGGTAACTTTAATAGCCTACACCCGGTGGTAGACAGGTGCGATTCCCTTCGCGAGTGACATCAGGATTGTTAGTCATTGGGACTACAGAATAATCCTCATCTGTAGGCATTCGATAACAGCTTCCTAAAGCCAATAAGGCAGAAAGTAAGAAGCTGGTGCAAATGAGAGTTCGAATAGAGAGGCGACTCTTTTTTGATACGATCATAGATAATGTATAAATACATGTGTTTTATGACAGCTCTCTATCGATTCTGCTCTTAGCAGTATACAAAAGGGCTTCTTATGTAAACTTAGCCTTATTCTATCAAGGAGGAAATTAAATACAAGTAAAATGCCTAACCCCTCTCTATCTCTTATCAAGGGGCTAGTTGCCAAAGCATCTTTTGAACATAGCTGCTGACCTGGAAAAATGCCTGCTGAAAAGTTGTGGGAATATGCGCAATGGCAAGCATCACCGTATAGTATCCAATTAACACTCGCATCGGCAAGCCTGTTAATAAAAGATTCATTTCCGGAACTACCCGAACAGTAAATGCAATCGGCACTAACCCTCCAGCCAATAAGACCAAGGGAATTGTGCCAAACTTAAGCGCATAGACAAAAAGCTGTCCCGTTGTTCTTTCAAAGGTTTCTACTGCTTCGCTATTCAACCAGAAATCCCCCAAAGGAATGATTAAAAAGCTCTCTGTGATAATGCGTATAAATAGGTGATGAAGGTCGAAAACCAATAAAATTAAAAAACCTAAAAGCACAAGCAGCCGCCCTAAAAGGGATTGAAACGTATTGGAGAGCGGGTCGAGAAATTGAGCTGTCGCAAAGCCTATCATCGTATCAATTAACTCTCCAGCCAATGCCATCGCTTCAATGATGACCGTAAAACAGATGCCCATCAGATAGCCTAGAGCAATCTCTTTAACTGCTGTAAAGATCATCCAAAATAGCGCTGGCCATTGTGTGTAGTGCGATTCAGGAAAAAGAACGGTCTCTCCTTTGGCATAGTGTGGATATAGAACAATGGCTAGTGTCAAGCTGACAAAGAGGGCAAAAAGTGTGCGTATAATCGGGCTGATTGTCTGCATGGAAAAGAGTGGAGAGATGACCAGTAGGCCGCACACTCGGCTAAAAAGGTAAAAGATAAAGAGGATTTCCGAAGCACTAAGGAAAGCTAATGGCATATTTTAACTTTAGCAATTATAAATTCCCCATCAGCAGCACTTGATTCCAATAGTCGACAAACACTTCGTGTGTAAACTGAATAATTACCTTTAAAACCCAAGCAAAGGTCAAAGAGAGCGTCAATGCGGTCATTATTAGTTTGGGAACAAGAATAAGAGTACTCTCCATAATCTGCGTGACAGATTGAAAGATAGAGATACTCAAGCCTAGCACGAGAGTGATAACTAAAATAGGCGCGCTGATTTTTAAAGCGACAAAGATGGTCATGCGAATTAAATCGGTAATCTGCTCTGGAGACATAGGCCTATCCTCCTGATCGGAAGCCAACAACAACTTGTTGAATAATGAGATGCCATCCATCGACTAAAATAAACAATAAAATTTTAAAAGGAGTTGAAACCATGATAGGTGGCAGCATCATCATGCCTAAAGACATGAGAATGGCAGCAACAACCATATCAATAATGAGAAAAGGTAAAAAAAGAAGGAACCCAAGCATAAAAGCCATGCGCAGTTCAGACATAATAAACGCAGGGATTAAACAATACCAAGGAATGGCATCGATGGCTTCAGCTTCGCTGCTATTAGGAATAGGGACTTTAGCTATTTCTAAAAAAAGCTGTAGATCTTTTTCACGGACATGGTTCAACAAAAATTTCCTTAAAGGAATCCAAGAGCGCTCTAGCAGGATGCCCTCTTCCGTTGCTTGTCCCGTTTGGACTGCTGGAAGGGAGCGATAGGCATTATGAAAGTAGGGGAGGAAAGCCTCCTCTTGAATCTCCTTGATCACTGGCTGCATGATAAAACCGGTCAAAATCAAAGAGAGGCCAATAATAATTTGATTAGAAGGAATTTGAGACGAACCCATTGCTGAGCGCAAAAATTGAAAAATAATGCTGATGCGAGTGAATGAGGTCATCATCATCACACCAAAAGGAACGAGTGTTAAAAGGGTTAGAAAGCCAATGATGCGCAGCTGTGTTCTTAGAGTGAGAAATTCTTGGCGTTCAATAAAAGCTTCCGGCTGCGCCACTTGAGCCGGGAGTTCGGCAGCGTCAGCTAATAGCCATCCGGCAGAGGCAAGCGCTAATAGAATCGTGCAGATAACACCAGCGCTCCTTGTTCTCACAACTTACTCCTGACTGCTCTTTGGTCGTTCTAGATAAGAAGAAAATTGCTGAGGTGGTGCGGCTGTAGGAGCAGCTTCCTCCTCTTCGATCGGAAACGTCGTTAAAAAGGTCACGCCATTTGTCGATTCGGCTAAGGCGACACCGCGTCCCTCTACTTCTAATAAGAAGATTGCCGATTTAGGGGAGAGCGAGCGTCTCTCGATAACTTTTATCGCACTTGAAGAGTTAACTTGTTGTAAACGAGTATTTAAAACTTTTTTTAAGAACCAAGTGACAGCCAGCAAAATGAGAAGGATCAGACCCAGCATCGATAGCATATAGAGAAATTCACTGACAAACCGATCTGGGCTTTCAGTAGCAGCCGATTGTAAATCTTCGGGAAGAAAGAGCGGGGAGGTCTGCGATGTTGACGAAGCAGCACCACTCTTCTTAGAAGAGGCCGGCTGAGCCGAAGTTGCCGCTGCTGCAGGCGCTTCAGTCGCTGCCATAAGAGGAGCTGCGCACATTGAGCTCCACAAAAAGAGAAAGACACCTAATAATCGAATGAGCTGCATCACCTTCACCTCTAAAAGGAGCTTACTTGAGTTCTATTGTAAACCTCATGTATGCTGTAATAAATTTCATCGCTCTTTAAGACTCTATCCATGAGCTTAGCGCAGTTAGCTGCTCAAATTACCTTAATCTCTTTACTTTTTTTTTGAAACATAGAACGGAAATAAGAGAAATGGCAAAAGGGATTATCGCATTAGATATCGATGGAACATTGACAAACATGAGTTTGCCAATCCCTGCAGCGGTGTTGCATTTTTTGACGCAGCTCAGTCACGATTGGAAACTTATCTTTATCACTGGGCGTACCTTTAGCTGGGCACATGGTGTTCTTCAATCTCTTCAAGTTCCTTATGCTCTAGCTGTTCAAAATGGAGCTGCCATCTTGCAAATGCCAGAACGCAAGCTAATTTCTAAGCGCTACCTCTCCTCAGCTATTCTGCCCGCTTTAGAAGAGATCTACCACTCTGAACCTTCTGACTACGTTCTTTATAGTGGTTTTGAGCATTATGACCGCTGTTTCTATCGCCCGAGCCATTTTGACCCAGATCTCCTTCATACGCTACTTAAGATCCGCGTAGGGACGATGCATGAGGAGTGGCAAGCTGTCGAATCGTTCCAACAAGTTCCGTTGAATGGATTTGCTTCTGCCAAGGGATTTGGGTTGAAAGAGAGTGCTGAACGCATTAGCCAAAAAATTGAAGAGCGGTTAGGGCTGCATGCTCCGGTGATCCGAGATCCTCTTCTTGGGGATGCCTATATCATCCAGGCGACGCATCCTGAAGTCGATAAAGGCAAAGCGTTGAGCCTTTATGCAGAGACCTTTCAGGATCAGCTGCCTCGGATTGCAGCGGGAGATGACCGCAATGATTTAACGATGTTTGCGGCGGCAGACTATCGAATTGTGATGGAGACGGCTCCCCAGCAGATTTTGGCTCATGCCGATATCATTGCACCTTCTGCAGATAAGCAAGGAATTTTAGTTGGATTGCAAGAGGCAATTCGAGCTCATGAACATGGACTTATATCAAGGAGATCTAGATGAAACTTTCACAAGTGGGTAGTGTCGGTTTTGAACAATTGAGGGTCCGTTGTCTCATTGGCGCCGATCCTCATGAAAAGGTGCAGGAACAAAATATTTTTATTGATCTGAAAGTTGAAAGCGACTGGAGCGCCTGCTTAGCTAGTGATCAGCTTCAAGATGCAATCGATTATGTCAAGATTGCTGAGGTCTGCAATCAAGTTGCTGCTCAAGGTCATCATGCACTATTGGAATCTTTAGCCTATCAGATTGTAAGCCGCTTATTCGAGACCTATGCGGCAATTAGCCATGTCTGGATTCGCATCTGCAAGCCGCAGGTGCTACCAGCTGCTAAAGATGCCTATGTAGAATTTCATGCCAAACGTCCTTCTTGAGCGATGGCTGCTTGGACTTTAATCACAGGAGCTTCTAAGGGGGTTGGGGCGGCTACCGCCCGCCTCCTCGCTCAACAGAAACGGGCACTCGTCCTGCAGTATCGCAATAGCCAGTCAGAAGTTGAACAGCTAGCAGCCTTTTGTCGAAAGCAGGGAGCGCTAGTTGAGATATTGTCTGCTGATTTTTCGTCCAAAGAGCAAACCATTCGCTTTGTTGAAACCTACCTACAACGCTTTTCTTCAACGGCGCATTTAATCGCATGCGTCGGTCCCTATGCTGTAGGTGCAACCATGCAAACTCCTTTAGAAGTGTGGCATGATTTATTTGAGTCTAACTTCTTTGCAGCTATCCAGCTTATCCAATCGCTTTTACCTTCCATCAAAGCAGCCCAAGGCTCTATCATTACCTTAGGAGTAGCAGGGGTAGGTGATGCACGGGCCGATACTTATGCGGGAGCTTATTTTACTGCCAAGCGTGCTCTTTGGTGCTATACACGTACGTTAGCTAAAGAGGTTGCAGGCGATGGCGTTTCTGTAAACATGGTCTCTCCTGGGCGCTTGCAAGGGGCAATCGATGCACCATATGATCCGAAACTGTTGCCGATGGGGCGAGAGGGAATGGCAGAAGAGGTTGCGCGTCTAATCGCTTTTTTAATTGAACCAACCAATCATTATATTACCGGGCAAAATATTGAAGTCGCCGGAGGAGTGCGTTTGTGAAGGATAACAATGGAATTTCTTCAAGCTTAAAAGAGGAGTTAACGGCTTCTAATGTAGACGATAGAGTGAGAGGGTGGGTTAAATTAGCTCTTGAAATGACCCGAAAGCTTCAAAGCAACCGAACAGGTCTCATCCATGGCTCGTTCGAACCGCAAGATGAGGCGCGTGTAACAGTTCCTATTCCCGATAATTTTGCCTTTGTACTCCTTCTGTTCCGCAGTCGGCAAACAGAGCATATCCAAGAGGCACGCACCCTGCTCCAGCGTCTTCTCAACTGGCAATCTCCTGCAACAGATCGGCAAGGTGGAAACTTTCCACTCTATCTGCACGATATCCCAGCTGCTTATGACCGCTATCTACCTGCCTTTCTCCTTCCTATCTTGTTTCGCATCGCTTCTGAATATGATGCCGTTTTAGGAGCAGATCTTCGAACACAGCTGCAGCAAAGTTGTGCTAAGCTTCTCGACTATTCAGTGCATCTTATCCAAGAGCGCTTAGACTTTTTGCCTTTAGTTGTAAAAGTGAAGCTGGCTTCTGGACTGCTTGCTTTTGGCCGTCTATGGCAAGGGCTCGAATGGCAAGAGGTTGGGGTAGAAGTTCTTAAAGAGGTCTACACGATCGATATTCATAAAGAGTGGGTCTCTCCCTATTTATTGGGAGAGCTATTTAACGGCTTAAGCATTGTCTACCAACAGCTCGATCTGGTGCCATGGCCAGGGCTACAAAAGCTTGTCCTTGCGACTTGGCATCGAGAAAGCAGCAACTATTGTGGCCCTGGCTTTAGCCTGTGCCAACAATATTCTGAGCCACAAGTTTTACACTATCATCTCTATTGGGCTTTAAATGATGCCCAAATTTCTCAACGCCTATTAATCCAGCATCCTGCATTTTATTTATCGATCGCCCAAATTTATCCTTGGCTAAATATGGGTCAAATTCAATCCCAAGAAAATTCGGGTCTCTATCGGCTCGAAGATCAAGAGCGCTCTTGGATGTGTGGAAAAGATGAAAAATGGGCTTGGAGTTACATCAGTGGCCCTACACCCGATGATCCAGCTAAAGTGCAAAACTATCACCCTTTACGCCTTGTGTTCGGAACGCCTCAATTTGCACATACTTTTGCCTGCCAGCTACCAGAAGGCGCCACTATCCAGTGGCAAAAAGAGGGGAATGCCTTTATTGCAGAGGTCGTTTTCAACAACGATTTTATCGAGGGAGACAAAGAGAGCGGTCGAGAAGTTATCTTTGCTTGGGATCGACGAGAGCAGGCCAAGGTGACTGTAGAAGGTGCTCCAGTGAGTCTTTTCTTTCTAGAGCAGAAGCCTCTCCTCACATTTCCTGAAGGAGAGATTCAGTTTGCATTTGAAAGTGAAGGAGAGGGAGCTTTTGTTGGAAACATCATCCCTGGTAACCGCTGGTCTCAGCGCGCATTGAAATCAGACCGGCGCTATGAGCTCTATGACACGCTGCTTTTTCTAAGAACGCTCCATCGTACAAAGGCAGCTAAAATAAAGATTCGAATAGATGTAAAAATAAATTGATGGCGTGTTAATCTGCCACTCTAGGTTCTCTTTCAAACCTGACATGGAGACTTAATGCTATATGAATCTCTTCGATCGTTTTCAAGCCGCTTACTACTCTCCATTAGGAACCCTTCTTCTCTTTTTACTTTTCCTCCTATTCGTCGAGCTCCTCCTCTATAGCTTTCTCTGGTGGAAGCGTCACAAGCAAGATCTACTTGCGGCGCGTTATATGCAGCATTTTGATAAAGCTCATGAACTTTTAAAAGGTTTGAAACAGCTAGGAACAGCTCAGGCAGATTTATGGGGACGTGTGACGACTGTACAAATGTCTTCGACTAGCTATGGACGATGTTTAGTCATCCTGCCAGAACTAGTTGACCAAGAGGTTATGACCCGTTTTGCCGCCTTTGCAGCCTTTTGGAAAGAGCAGCTTGTGGCACCCTTCACTCAGCTGTTACGTTATAGTATTGAACCTGTATGGAGTATTGTTCAAGGTGGACCCATTCGATCGAATGGACGCCCGCTGCTGACACTACCCAAGCATCTAATCGATCAGAGGCTCTCCATCGCTGACAAAGAGCGGTTGCTTTTGCAAATTGCAAATGCCCTCTCAAAGCTACATGGATCCCTCCTTGCCAATGGCGAACGCGCTTATCATGGCGCTCTGTTGCCACGGGCAATATGCTTAGACCTCGACGCCTCTTCGGTTTTAAAAGAGTGCTGGATTACAGACAGCGGCCTCGTGTATGCCTTGGGCCCACAACGCTTTTACCAGCTTCTACAGCAGTTGCGAAGGCAAGTCCTGCCGATGGAGCGTTATATCATGCAAGATTGGCTCCATTGGATTGCAATGCTCGCTCCCGAACAGCAAGATCTACAAAGACTCAATCAGGTCGGCCCCTCTGTCGATTTTTATTCCTTTGGGGCAATCGCTGTATGGCTCTTTACAGAAAAGATGCCAG
The DNA here is from genome assembly GCA_964654295.1 of uncultured bacterium. Taxonomy (GTDB): domain Bacteria; phylum Chlamydiota; class Chlamydiia; order Chlamydiales; family JABDDJ01; genus CAZZJE01. Next base: position 9,493 of record CAZZJE010000058.1, read on the forward strand.
CAGCACTCTTCCTCGAAGATTGGAATCTTATCCCCCAAAGCTGGCATCCTTTTCTAAAAGCATGCTTGCAAGACAACCCGGCAAGACGTCCAAAAGATTTTCAGGAGCTAGAAGATTGGCAGAGCGACCCAGAACTCAGCCTGCTCGCCCAGCAGCCTGCTTTAGCTGTAGAAGAGCTAGAAAAAGGGCACACCATCGACCAATACTCCATTGAAAAGCTAACGAGTTTGCTAAGAGAATCAAAGAGCGTAACAGAAGAGAAAAATTTCCGACGGGAAGTATGCAATTGGCTAGAAAAAGCCGTTCAAGCCCAGTCAAAAGGAGAGTGGCGTCACTCTATTCAGCTCTATCAAAAGGCTCTGAAGCGCCTGCCTAACCATCCTGAAATTTGCATCCGTTTAGCAATTGCCTATTACGAAATTGGAGAGTGGCAGAAAGCTGAAGAGTATTATGAGCTGGCGAAGCAGAAAGACCCTCAGGTTGCTCAAGCATTTCGCGAACATGTGGCTTTCCATTTATAAAGCTTTTGCCATTGCCTTTGTTGCCTGCTGCCTGCATTCTCTATCTGCAAACGATTCAGCAGGCGAGCTTTGGCTAATTGTAAATGCTCCTCATCTTGATTATAGCAGCTTTAATTGTCTTTTGAAGACACTTGCTAAGCATCCAAGAACGGGTTGTAAGGAGGGTCATTTTGGCCATGCTTGGATACGACTGCATGGCTATCTAGATGGTCATTATATCTGTATAGAAGGGGGGCATTCGGGCGATCGAGGGCTTGTTCAGCCGCGCTATGTCGATGGCTTAATGAATCTAATCGAATTCGGAACACTCTATCCTGAAAGAGAGGTCGCTTTTAAGCCTGAGCCAAATCCCATCCGCTACCTTTGGGAGACTCAAAGAGATGGCTATTTTCAGATAGGGTCGGGAGGCTTCCACGCCTCCTACGCTGTGGCTATTCCATTGAATAGCGCTCAGCTTCGCTGCCTAATCGAAGCTATCCAACACTACCCTTACGACTGCTACTCTTTAACCAGCCATCAATGTGTCGAATTTGTCCGCTATCTAGCATCTATAACGGGTCGAAGGTTACCTGATTGTCGTAGAGAGGTTGCTATTCCTTGTTCATTGTCGATTGGCTCCCTGCATTTGCCTTTATGGCAAGACCGAAACTATTGCCATTTGGGTCTTGCCACTGCCGATGACTTAGAATCGGCTTTGAAAGAGCTCGTACGAAGCGGCCAAGCGTCTAATGTGACGAAGAAGTATCGATTGTTAAAGATCAAAAAGCTGCTGCCCTGCCTAAAAAAGGCTTGGTATTGCTTTAATCGCTTTCCCGATAACTATAGACGCTGGTGTCTATTTAAGACGTTGTAGCCTTTGAAGAAATATTTGGAGTGCGGCGACTTGTCGCCGCTTTTTGCTCGCTTCGACTTGTCGAAGCGCCTATAGTTTAGACGTTTTTATGCAAACTTGTTGAGATTATTGGCGGT
>CAZZJE010000059.1:0-10962 GCA_964654295.1 uncultured bacterium
GAAAGTTTCATGAGCTAACGCACCAAATTTTACGCTGGGTTAGAGAGCATCAGACAGCTGCTCATGAAGATCAGATCGACCTTGATGTCAATGATATCAAAGGCTATCTGCAAGATTTTTTAGGCTCTATCCAGCGACTGGCGAAGTCTCCACCCGAAGATAAGGCCCATTTGGAAGAGGCAATCGAAGATTTTGCGCAGCAGCTTCTAGAATATCGCTATCTTTTTAGTGAAGTCTTCTACCAGCTTCTCCGCTATCCACCCGAAGGTGTGCTCATCCGCCAACAATTTTTATGTGTGGACCACTATTTCGATTCAGCGGACGCTCTACTAACAGATCTACGTCCAAATAAACGACGTAGTACTCCTCCTTTTTAACGACCCGGACTTTTAAGGACTCAATATATGCTTGCTTGGATAGTAACACTGGTGTTGACAATTGCTGCCTCGATTGGAGTTGCCAACTCCTCTCTTATGTTAGAAGAAAATCAGATCTACCTTCGCCTCACTCTTGCTGCGATGATGTGGATTCCGGGAGTTGTGGCTTTAATCTTTGCTAAAAAAGAGCAGCTTTCACTTCCTATTTTTAAACGTAACTGGGTTCCTCTAGTCGCTGTTTTAGTGATGCTGCTGATAGGAGCTGCTGCTATTATATTTAGCTTGCCTTTTGGACACTATTGGGGATTTGAGTCGCTGCGTCCAAAGTTAGGAGATCAGCTAGATGCCTTTCATCCCCATTGGTTAATGAGCCTATTTATTTACACGATTTTAATCGCTTATGCTGCTTTGGCAGGATTAACGATAAATGCTTTGGCGGGGCTTGGCGAGGAGCTGATGTGGCGCGGCTATCTTTGGGAGCACTGGAAAAGGCATGGTGTTGTGCGATATATCCTTTGGACAGGCCTCTGCTGGGGAATTTGGCATTGGCCGGTCATCATGCTGATTGGCTTTATGTATCCAAAAACTTTAGTTGGATTAGCTGCTATCGTGGCTATCTGCCTTTTGCTTTCACCTTTGCATCTCTATTTTCGCTTGAGAGGCGGCTCTATCTACCCCGCTGCTGTCTTCCATGGCACTTTAAATGCTGTCGGATCAACAACTTTGCTTGTCTTCCGCGATCCCGATCCATTAATCATTGGAGTTCCTGGTGCGGTCGGAATGGTTGTGTTGGCTGTTATCAACACTCTTTTTTGGAAGCGATTAAGGGCGTTAGCCAAAAGTGAGGGAGAGAACGGTCTGTGAATCGAAACGTTTAAAAGTGGTTTTGGAGTGCGGCGACTTGTCGCCGCTTTTTGCTCGCTTCGACTTGTCGAAGCGTGGGATTATTCGGGATAGCAACAAAGCTTTGCATAGCCTTCGACAAAATCATTGAGCGTCACGTCGGTGCGATAGCGTCCAATGACAATAGAGACTTGGCTCTCATCGAGCAGAGCAGAAATTAATTTTTCTGAAGCTTCCGGTGTCAGCCATAACCGCTGGCCACCTGCTAAGCGATGGACGACCCATTGACTCTCTTCGCCATCGATGATCATTTTAAAAGCGCCTAACTCTTCCTGGCACTCATAGGGCGGAATCATGAGGCAATAGATGTCTAGATAGATGCGCAATTCGAACATCGAATGAACGATTTCGATTCCAACCTGATTAAGATTATCTTCGGGAGGAAGATGGAGCCGAGAGACCTGGTAACAGGGCTGGCAGGCATCAACTTGGCGATAAATCCAATGGGGGCGGCAAGGAGAGCAGGCTGTCAAAAAAAAAGCAGACAAGCAGAGGGCATAGAGCCCTCTCTTGTCTTTGACTGGGCTAGGCATTTGCAATTAATCGATCGATTAATGGCAGTGGCCGTGGCCGTGGCTTGAGTTCTGGACTGCAACAGCAATGATTGCAATCAAAGCAATTGTTCCAAGTGCAATTGCTGGTGCAATGCAAGGAGCTCTGCGACAGCTTGCATAACCATATCCTCCACCATCGACGCAGTAATCTGCTGACCCGGCTGTAGAGCTGCACATCGCTAACAGGGTTGCTAGTGCGATGAACTTTTTAAAACCTCTCATGGGTGCACTCCTTCTAATGTCAAGCTATTGTGTTTATATAAATATAGCGTTGTAAACATATAGATCATATGTATGACACAGCTGTGGCTTTTTGTGCAAAATTTTTTCTACTTACTCCAAATGGACTGAATGTCAATCTTTTAAACTTAGTGCTTACACAGCTTTATGCTTTTTCCTGAAACAACTCCTGCTTCATCTGCTCAATAACTCCCTGTTTCCATGCCTCATCCATCTCTGCAAACTTCTGCTGAATGGTTGTTTCAAAGCTTTTCCATTGCTGTTGGAAGCTATTTGAAGAGAATAGTTCTTGAGCAATCTGCTTCGAAGAGAGGTTGGGATTACTCTGCTGCTCTTTTTGAACTAAGGCTTTCCACTGACGTCTTAGGTTGTTTTTAGCCTGTTCTAAGGCTGCTTTACGTACTGCAGGCAGAGCAACTCCATCTTGCGACGGCTGCTTTGGCGCAAACCTTAGCGAGCGAAAGGCTTTGAAGAAGTCTTTGTAAAAGTGAGGGAATTCATCTTTAAGCGCGGCTGCCGTGACGATGTAGGCTTGGCCATCGTGAACGAGAATGACATGCATTAGCCGCAGTTCGCCCCATTCGGAAGGCATATCCACTTGTGAAAGGCTCGCTTCGCCTGCTTCCGTACGGATCGTGCCTAAATCTTTCCAGTCGGTTCTTTGCGCATCATTTATCGACTTAACGATTTTAAGGTAATCTTTGATTGAGCCGTTAAATGCTTCGGTTCCCAAGTTAATAGAGGGAGGCATCTCATGTCGCCCTTTGCCAACTACCATAAATTGCACATTGGGAGGAAGTGCTTTAGGATCAGCCAAACGCCATCCTTCTGGCGGGACAAATAGCAAAGAGCCAGGTTCACGCGCGGCATTGCGATAGCTCTCTTGAATTTGTAGCTCCTCTTGTGGAGCAATTTGGGCCTGCTGGGCGGCTTGAAGAGAGCTGGTTGTCAAGCAGCCAAATAGAAAGAGACGTAGGAGTTGAAAAGGTTGGTTGATCACACGCATATGAGTTCCTTTGGCAAAAGATAAAAAGTAATAGAAGGAATTTAGCAGAGAGTAAATTTTTTCTTAAACAGTTATATTAATAAATAAAAAAATTACTCTCAATAGCACTAAAAAAGCTTGAATAATAATCGCAATTAGAAAATAAATATTCAGGTGAATTATTGTCTACAGGTGGAAATGATGAAAACGTTGGAAAGAAAAGACGATAAGATCAAAAAAATCTGTGATCAGCTGCGAGAGGAGACTCTTGAACCGGCAAGAGTTGAGGCTGAGCGCATTGTGGCAGAAGCCAGAGAGCAAGCGCAGGCGATCATTCAAGCCGCTCGCCAGCAAGCCGAGCAGATGCATCAGCAGATGCAGCAAAATCTTGTGAGAGAGCGAACTGTTTTTGAATCCACCTTAAGACAAGCGGCCAAGCAGGTGATCGAACAGATTAGGCAGCAGATCGAGCAGCAGCTCTTTCGTCCTGAGCTTCGCACATTGATTGAAAAGCAGGCATCTAACCCGATTTTAATTGCGCATCTCATTGAATCTTTTGCCAAGGCATTAGAAAAAAATGGGATCTATTCCAACCTCGAAGTGTTGATTCCCGAGACAGTTCCAGCACAAGAGGTTGTTCGTCTATTGGCCAAGCAGATTTTGCAACGTATAAAAGGTCAAGCCCTTCAGCTATCTGGATTTCAGGGCGGAGCCCAAGTCCTTTTGCAAGATCAAAACATCATGTTTGACATGAGTGACCAAGCTTTAAAAGAGCTAGTAATCAGCTATATCCGCAAAGATTTACGCCACTTTTTCTTCGAGCAGACTCTCTAATCTGCGTAAGTATTGACCTGTTGCAGGTAACACTCATGACCCACTACTACTTTTTAGCGACAGCTTTACCTGCTTTAGAATGGGGCGTTCCACCAGAGCTTTCTCCCGAAGAGCTGAGAGATCTATTAGACGACCACTTAACAGCTTCCGATCGCTTGCAGCTCATGAATTGGCGTTTGCTATTTACCCTTGAAAATTTGCGAGCCCTCTGGCGCGGGCTACCCGTTAGCCGCTGGGGCACAATGAGTCAAGTAGAGCTAGAAGAGGCTCTTTTGCTACAAGAGGGGTTGCCTGGCTATGTCTACCTATTTATGGAGCGCTATACGGACAGAGAGAAGCGTTTGCAGCATTTTCCATCTCTCATAAAAACTTATTATCAAGAGGCAATTAGGCAGACTCGAGGATTAATCCAACGCTACCTTCAGTTTGACCGAGAGCTCAGCTTAGTGATGGTGGGATTTAGAGCCAAGAGGTTAGGACGTGATCTGCTACAAGAGCTGCAGTTTGAAGATCCTGAAGATCCGCTTGTTGCCCAAATTTTAGCTCAGAGAGATGCGGCTGTATTTGAACCGCCATCTGTCTATCTGGCTTTGCGGCCACTCTTTCATGCTGCCCATGATCATGCGCTTCAGCTCTATGAGGCGATTGCTTATGTGCGGTTTAAATGGTTGCAAGACACTTTAGACGGGACCGCCCCCTTTTCATTCGATTCCATCGCTGCCTATGTGATGCAGTATTACATTTTAAGACAATGGTCAAAACTCGATTTCAAACGAGGAGCCCAAATCGTCGATACTTTAGTTGAGGAAATTTTATGACACAGCAATTGACACCTTTCCAACAGACTAGCGAGCAAGCCAGCGGCTTTGTCGTTCGAGCATTTGGCAATCTATTGCAGGTGCGTTTCAATGGCACAATCCGACAAGGCGAAGTTGCTTTTGTTGTCGTCGATGGCGTTAAGTTGAAAGCGGAAGTGATCGAGATCGTTGGGCAAGAAGCCAAAATTCAAGTTTTCGACGACACACGGGAAGTAAAGCTGAATACAGCCGTCTCTTTTACGGGCGAACTGCTAGAAGCAGAGCTTGGTCCTGGGTTGTTGGAATCAATTTTTGATGGATTGCAAAATCCGTTGCCAAAAGTAGCTGAACAGACGGGACTCTTTTTAACAAGAGGCGTCTATCTTCCAGCGCTTGACCGCAGCAGACATTGGAGCTATGAGCCGCATGTCAAAGTAGGCCATCATGTCGAACGTGGAGATATAATCGGTATTGCATTGGAGGGAAAGTTTAAGCATCAGATTATGGTGCCGTTCAACCTCTATGGAAGCTATGAGGTGATTTGGGTCATAGGACATGGCTCTTATACAGTCGATACCGTTGTAGCAAGACTGCGGGATAGCAAAGGTAACGAGTATGAAGTCACCATGGTGCAGAAATGGCCGATTAAATCAGCTTTGATGCACGGGGAAAAGGTCAAACCAGAAAAGACATTAGAAACAGGTTTAAGAGTCGTTGACACGCAGTTTCCCTTGCTTAAAGGCGGAACCTTTTGTACTCCCGGTCCTTTTGGAGCAGGAAAAACCGTGTTGCAGCACCACCTATCCAAATACTCTTCTGTCGATATTGTAGTCATCGTCGCTTGTGGAGAGCGAGCTGGCGAGGTTGTCGAGGTGTTGCGGGAGTTTCCCCATCTGATCGATCCTCATACAGGTGATCCCCTGATTAAACGCACGGTGATCATCTGTAACACTTCGTCTATGCCTGTGGCTGCACGCGAGTCATCTGTCTATATGGGTGCAACAATTGCCGAATATTATCGGCAGATGGGGCTCGATGTCCTGCTACTCGCCGACTCCACTTCACGCTGGGCTCAAGCGATGCGTGAAATGTCTGGACGTTTAGAAGAGATTCCTGGCGAAGAGGCTTTTCCAGCCTATCTGGCTTCCCGTATTGCAGAGTTCTATGAGCGCTCAGGCGTCCTTGCATTAAAGCATGGTAAAAAAGGCTCTTTAACGATAGGGGGAGCTGTTTCTCCAGCCGGAGGAAACTTTGAAGAGCCAGTCACGCAAGCCACTTTATCTGTCGTAGGAGCCTTTTTAGGCCTTTCTCGTGAGCGCTCGGACTCTCGCCGCTATCCTGCCATCGATCCTCTGATCTCTTGGTCCAAGTATGTCGATGTTGTTAGCCGTGAGCTAGATCATGAGATGGAAGAGTGGGGGAAAGCCGTTAAGTTGGCAGGAAAGCTATTGCGTAAAGGCAACGAGATCGGCAAACGCATGGAAGTGGTTGGTGAAGAGGGGATTTCGATTGATGATCTAGTGGTCTACCTCAAATCAGAGCTCTATGACTTTGCCTATCTGCAGCAGAATGCATTTGATAAAGAGGATGCCTATTGCCCCTTAAAAAGGCAGGTGCAGCTATTCAAGCTGATACATTGCATCTTCATGCATCCGTTTAACTTTGGTACCCATGACGAAGCACGTAGCTTCTTCTTAAACCTGCAGGGTTGTATCAAAAACATGAACTCGTTTTCTGTAAATTCAGAACGCTATAGGCAAACCTATCGCTTGATAGAGGAGAGAATTGAAACGCAAGATTGGGAGGACTCCTTATCATGAAAACGATCTATAATCGCATTAAAAATATGCGAGGGAACCTCATCACCGTTGAAGCGCAAGGCGTTGGGCTGGGAGAGCTGGCTCGCGTCGAGATGCGTAATGGACGCTCAACATTTGCTTCCGTTCTGCGTATTGAAGGCAGTGAAGTGACTCTGCAGGTCTTTCAACATACACGCGGCATCTCCACGCATGATCAAGTCATCTTTTTAAAGCGACAGATGCAGGCGATCTATGGCGATGCCCTCCTTGGCAGACGTTTGAGTGGCAGTGGTGAGCCAATCGATGGAGGACCAGCGATTTTGGGAGAAGCCATTGAGCTCGGCATGCCCTCATTTAATCCTGTCTGTCGAACTGTGCCAAGGGAGCTGGTGCGGACGAACATTCCTATGATTGATATGTTTAATTGCTTGGTTAAATCGCAAAAGATTCCCATCTTTTCAATTGCCGGCGAACCTTACAACCAGCTCCTTATGCGTATTGCTAATCAGACCGATGCCGACGTCGTAATTATTGGTGGGATGGGTTTGACCTTTCGTGAATATCAAGCCTTTATTGATAACAGTGAAGAGTCGGGTTCGCTCGATCATACAGTCATGTTTGTTCATCGTGCTACCGATCCAGCAGTTGAATGCCTCCTCGTCCCCGACATGGCTCTTGCCTGTGCCGAACGGTTTGCAGCCGAAGGAAAACATGTCTTAGTTCTATTAACCGATATGACAGCTTTTGCAGATGCCCTAAAAGAGATCGCTGTGACAATGGATCAGGTGCCATCTAATCGCGGCTACCCAGGCTCTCTCTATTCCGACCTCGCGTCGCGCTATGAAAAAGCTGTTCTAATCGATGGAGCCGGATCCATTACAATCGTTAGTGTGACAACCATGCCGGGAGACGACGTGACGCATCCTATTCCCGATAATACCGGCTATATCACAGAAGGACAGTTCTATCTGCATAACCATCGCATCGATCCCTTCGGATCTCTTTCCCGTTTGAAACAGCTTGTGATTGGGAAAGTGACGCGCGAAGATCATGGCGATCTAGCGAATGCCATGATTCGCCTCTATGCAGACTCCAAAAAAGCGCGGGAGAGAGAGGGAATGGGCTTTCGCTTATCGCAATGGGATGAAAAGTTATTGCACTATGCCGCTCTATTTGAGAGCCAAATGATGAATTTGGAAGTCAACTATACGATTGAACAAGCTCTCGATATGGGATGGAAGATTCTGGCAGAATGTTTTAAGCCGAATGAAGTTGGCATCAAAGAGAGCTTACTTGCTAAGTATTGGATCAATGAAGAGGCGATTGCCCTTGCTTAAAGGTGTTTTGTGGCTGAGATCAAATTAACAAAAAATCAGTTGCGCAGTGAACAAAAGAAGCTCGATCAGCTTCAAAAGTATCTTCCTACCCTACAGCTAAAAAAGGCTCTTTTGCAGCTAGAGGTGCAAGAGGCACGTGTGGAAGCGATTAAACATTCGGAAGTCTATCAGCAGGAGAAAGCGATCTTAGCCAGCGAATCGGCTTTGATCACGCACTCTTTTCCAATTGACCCCAAAGAGGCTATCCGTGTTGTAGAGAAGCAAAAGAGCTATGAAAATATCGCTGGCGTTGAAGTTCCGCGGCTAGATACTCTCCGTTTTGCCACTTTAGACTACTCTTTAGCAGACACGCCAGTCTGGCTGGATGCCTTTATTTTGAGGATGCGTGCCGTTGCAGAGGCTCGAGAGAGAGCTAGTGTAGCAGTAGAAAAGAGAGAGGCCTTAGAAAAAGAGCTGCGAGATGTCTCTATCCGAGTGAATTTGTTTGAAAAGATCTTGATCCCCCGGGCGAAAGAAAACATCAAAAAAATCCAAATTTTTCTGAGTGACCAGCAGCTAGCAGCCATCTGTCAAGCTAAGGTAGCCAAGAAAAAGATTGTCGCCTGCCGAGATGCTAAAAAAGTGGGAGGTTAGGTTTCATGCGTATCGACGTCAAAAAATTTCTCTTTGTAGGAAGAGAGCGGAACCGCGCTCGCTTTTTCAGCGAAGCTCAAGAGTTGGGACTGGTGCAATTCATTGATCCCTTGGCAACAAAAGTTTTACAGGAACCTAAAGAGATAGCAGATCTTCAGCAGGCGATTAAAATCTTGCGCCATCAAACAGTCGTCGCTCAAGAAGAGAGCGAAGATCTTCATTTCGCTATGGCTGTTGCAGAAGAGAGTCTCTCCTTAGATCAGCAGCTCTTAAACAATGAAGAGGCAGAGCGCCATCTAGAATTGGAGATACAGCGCATTGAGATCTTTGGGCAATTCTCTTTGAATGAAATTCGTGCGATAGAGCAAGAGTCTAAACGGGTCTTTCAATTCTTTTTCTCACGATCCGGATATCTAGATCCCATCGATTTGCCCGACGGCCTAGTCTTCGTTGGTACAGCTAACCATCTCGACTACTTCGTGAGCATCCAGCCAACACGCACCTCTTATGAACAGCTAATAGAGATGCAAGTGGAGCACTCTTATGAAGAGTTGAAAGAGAAGCTTGCTCGGCTGAAACAGGAGAATCAGCAGATTGAGAGTCGACTTAAGGAGTTAGCTAAATATCTCAACCTTTTACAGCACGCCTATATCCATGAGCTCAATCAGCTAGCTTTGAAGAAAAATCAGCAGTTTGCACAAACTGTTGAACAAGAGCTACTTTTTGCAGTGGAAGGCTGGGTTCCAGCCAATAAGATTGATGCGATCCGAGAGCTCTGCAGCCAGTCTGACGTTTGGATGGATGAAGTTGCTATCGAATCGCATGAGACAGTTCCAACCTACTTAGAAAATCAGGGCGTTGGGCGGGTTGGAGAAGATCTCGTCCATATTTATGATACCCCCTCTGCCAGTGACAAAGATCCCTCACTTTGGGTTTTATTTGCTTTTGCATTCTTTTTTGCCTTCATCGTGGCAGACGCAGGCTATGGCTTAGTCTTTTTAGCTGTCGCCATCTATTTGCAATGGAAATCAGTCAATCCAAAACCAGCCAGCCAGCGATTTTTTAAGCTATTAACTATTTTGGCTGTCGCTTGTGTCGGCTGGGGAGTGTTAATCAGCTCCTTTTTTGGTGTTTCTATTGCTCCTGACAGCCCTTTAAGAAAAGTTTCTTTGACTCATTGGCTTGCCGAGAAAAAGGCTGAATATCATGCCATTCATAAAGATGAAGTGTATGCCAGCTGGATAGAGAAGCTCCCAGAGTTGCAATGGGTAGAAGAGCCTAAAGCATTGTTGCATGCAGCTGATCAATTAGGAAATCAAGGAGTAGTCAGCAATGAGATGCTGACAAGCTTTACGGATCAGCTCATGATGGAGCTCGCCCTATTTGTTGGATTGATTCATTTGACACTCTCCTTCTTGCGTTATGCCAGAAAAAATCCGATTGGTCTCGGATGGGTTTTAGTGATGTGGGGATGCTATCTCTTTATTCCCTACTACATGCAAACGACCTCTATGACTCAATACCTTTTTCACATTAGCCCGTTAACTGCTTATGAAAATGGAATTATTTTGCTGCTTATCGGGTTTGCTTATGTCATCGTTACCGCACTCCTGATTCATCGCTTGTCAGGGCTAGTTGAGATCATGAATGCTATCCAAGTCTTTAGCGATGTGCTCTCCTATTTGCGTCTCTATGCCCTAGCTTTAGCCGGAGCAATCATCGCTGGAATTATCAATGAATTTGCAGAGCAACTTCCTTTTATATTTGCGATCCTGCTGATTGTCACGGGACATCTGGTAAATATTGTTTTGGCAACGATGGGAGGCGTCATCCACGGGTTGCGTCTCAACTTTTTGGAGTGGTACCACTATAGCTTTGAAGGGGGCGGAAAGCCATTTCAAGCGTTGAGGAAGATTAGAGTAGAATAAGATTATGTTAGTTTCGACTTAGGAGTCTGTTATGGATATAGCGATGGTAGGCCCAGCAATTGTACTGGGTTTAAGCGCAATCGGAGCCAGCATTGGCTGCTGTATTGCAGGAATGGCTTCTCATGCTGCCATGATGCGTTCAGATGAGAGCCATGGAAAGTTTATTATTCTCTCTGCAGCACCCTCGACACAAATTATGTATGGGTTTCTGCTAATGATCTTGATGAAGCAATACCTATTGTCGGGACATCTGTCTCCGCTATCGGGGATTGCGATCGGACTGATGTCAGGGCTGGGAGTTCTCTTTGCGGCTATTTATCAAGGAAAAGTAGCTGCAACGGGTATTCAGGCGGTGGCTAAACAGCCGGCTCTATTTGGAAAATGTTTGGCTGCTGTGGGAATCATCGAGTCGTTGGCTCTGTTTGTCGCCGTTTTCCCATTGATGATTATGTAATATTAGCTACGCTTCCTTGATGAGGTTATTGGCGGTGTAAGACCTAATTCTAGGTATTGTCGCGGAAGCGACAAAGCTCTCAAATGTACTTAAACGTAGCGTAGGCTTTAGAGGTAATTGC
>CAZZJE010000060.1:0-10943 GCA_964654295.1 uncultured bacterium
TGTACCTGTGTTGAATCAATAAAAGCAACTTTTTGTTAGGTAACTGAACGATTACCTTTTAATCGTGTTTAGCTTTTCACAACAATTGTTAAGAAAAAAATTAATCATTTCAATTTATCATAAAATTCCTTATTTTATTTGAGGATAAAACCCTTTTTCAACCCAAGGAGTGGAAATGTTGAAAAGTTTTATCCAAAAAATAGCTCTCTTAATCTTCGTTGTCTCCTGTTTTAGTTCCTCACTCTCGGCTCTTGTCGACTATGTCGTTGAAAACCAGCCAGTCGTTTTAGAAAAAGCTTTAAAGCTTCCTCAAAAAGGCATTTTAAAACAAAAAGATAATGGTTATCTCTATCTAGAAGTCTCTCCTGAATTCATTGCCTCAATTTTACCTCTCATTGAAGCGCCTGGAAAAATAACCCCTCCTCGTCATTTCAAAAGCAAAAAAGGGATTGGAGCGCATATCAGTGTGATGTACGAAAATGAGCAGATATTAAATGAGATTTGGCAGATCGATGAGCTCGGCCAAGAGTTCACGTTTAATGTCATTGAGCTGCGGACAATCAAACTACAAAAGGATAACAGAGTAAAAAAACTCTGGTTACTCGCCATCTCAGCACCTGAATTAGAGAAGTTACGCCTCAGCTACGGTCTGCCAGCCTTGCTGAAAGGTCACGACTTTCATATCACAATTGGAACCCAAACACCAGGAGCTCCAGCTCAACAAGTGGACTGTGTCGCAGAAGAGCCTCTATTTATTGAGGCCGCCTAATTCCATTTCTGCGAATGGAGAAATTTTCTTCATTCGCATCTCTTTACTTTCAGCAAATAAAAAATTTAACAAAAATCAAAAATATTAACATATAATACTTTATAAAAAATAAAGGTTTAATTCATGCTTAGATTTACATTCATTCTATTACTAACTATTCTACAAATTACCGTATTGGATGCCTCCATTGAGAGGCGTGCGGCGATTGACATTGGTTCAGGAGGAACAAAAGTAGCCATCGCCGATGTTGACAGGGATACAAATCAGATTGTTCATGTTTTATTTGAAAAATCTTTCTCCGTTCCTTATCAGGCATCCTTAGATAAGTCGGAAGATGGGACATTCGATGCCGAAACTCGATCTTTAGGTGTTCATACATTTAAGGAGATCAAAGAGATCGCCAATCAGCATCAAGTTCAAAAAATCAAAGCCATTGCAACTTCAGCATTTCGCAAAGCGAATAATGCCTCTGCTTATGTCAAAGAGGTCGAACAGCAAACGGGTATTTCTATCCACGTGATTCCACAGAGAGAAGAGGGTGAAATTGCCTTTTTTAGTGCGCTTGCAACGGGAGAGTTTGATCCATCGGAAGTGGTTGTCTGGGATATTGGCACTGGCAGTATGCAAATTACGACGCTGAACTCTGAAGGAGAGATGATCGTCTATATGGGAGAGCGAATGGGTTCTGTTGCATTCGTCTCTTATATCATTGATACGATTCAAGATCATGATTTAGATGTCACTGAGACACCAAATCCAATGAGTGAGGTAGATGTCAAACAAGCGGATCGATATGCGCGTGCATTTGGACGCAAAGCCTATCCAATCATCAAACAAAAAATCAAACAGCAGAAGCGTTTAATAGGAATCGGACGTCTTTTTTATTATAGTATCCGTCCCCTAGCGGCTAAAGAAGGCGTGATTACGAGAAAGGGATTACGTAGCTATATCTCTTCTGCTCTCGACAAAACGGATGAAGAGCTTAATAACCCTTATGCTAAAGTCGATGTCTCGAATTGCATTTTGGCTTTAGCGATTATGAAAGCGCTGCATATTCAAGAGATCTTGCCAGTAAAGACGACAACCACTCGAGGCATGCTAGTCTATCCCTCTTATTGGAGTAATTAAGATTACTTCTTTCATTGACCTTGTTAAACATGAGGTCAAATATTTATCCAAAGACGCGAGAAAACTCGGTTCTTTAGGGCCGAGATGAATCGCGCTGTTTTTTAAATTAAGCATCCTGCATATCCCTTTCCTTCAATAGCAGTCTTTTGAATCTGCATCATTTCTGGAAAGATGTAATTGGTTCTTGGCAAAAACTTGCCAAGGTAAAACATCGTAAGTTGACCAAGGGTTTGAAGGTAAGAGTTTGTTGAGTACCAAAGTGTTTAACATACGTTAAACCCCAAAGTTTAAAGAAAAAAACCTTCAAAAATGTTGCTATCGGAAGAGATAACATGGGTTGAAAAAGCCCTAGAAGCCCTCGGTGAGACTAAGAGCAAAGGTCCCTTAACAGGGGGAGCATTCTGCTTTAGCTGAGGGAGTCTTCACTGAGCATCAAGGATCTTTTTTTCTTCTTCTGTAAGACCCTGCATAACCCGGCTGTTTTTTTCTATAGCCGTTAAAAGAAATTCTCTATCCCTAATTTCAGGAGAAGCAAATTGGATTGCAGCAAATGCATCCCCCCGCTCCACAGCAGTTAAAATAATTTCTTTATCTTGATTAAACTTTTCAGGAACTTGAGATATAATTAGGGCATCTTCTTTCAGAAGTTCTATAATAAATTGTCTATCATTTTGAAGGTCGGGATGAGCAAACTCAAAAGCTTCCGGATTTTTCATAATTGCCTCTTTCATAACCGCTCTATCTTGAGTATACCTTGCTAATAATTGTTCTATTTCTTGACTGCTACTTTCCAGATTCAAATTTTGACGAATTTTTTCAATTACGGGAGTATTAAAAGAGGCCATTTCTTCCTTAATGAATCCAACGAAAGCTTGGCGTAACTGATTCTCATCGCCCTTTTTTTTCCATGTATCATCAGGTGAATTCATCATTTTTTCAAGTGTTAGAAGAGTGGCGCGGGTTGAAGGAGATAGGGCATCTAAATCTAGGGGCTTACCTTCACTCAAGTCCCTTAAAGCAACATAGGTGAAGAATGGATCCTCATCCTCTGTCAACTGGATTTTATTAAGCTGCTCATAGACATGCTCTCGATAGTCTTGATAGGTTTGTGGTGAGAGGCCTTGCATTTGTTCTAGAGCAGAAATTTGCTCTCTAACACGATCGATAATCACTTCACGAAAATCCATACCTTTTTGAGAATTAACTACATAATAATTTGAATTATCTAGAATTTCTTTAAGATCTCTTAATCGTTCTTTTAAAGGTACTGGAAAAGTATCCAAAGAAGTCGATAAATCACTATTTTGTGAAAAGTCATCGTAAATTTTCACTAAATTATTTAAAGCAACTGCAATAATAGAACTGTCAATATCTTGAGGAAGTTTATTTAGTTGATTATCAGCTAAGGCTCTATAATCTCTAAATTCTCCTAAAGAAAAACCATGTAATTCTAAGTCAGGCATATAACCCCCTAAAAAAAACAGCCAAAACAAATTTACCAAAAAACAATATTGTTAAATAAAAATATTTAAACTCTCAACATCATATTAACAATAATAAATTTTTAAAAAAAACATAATTCTTATTTCAAGGAAGATATGAATTACTTGATAAAACGCACAAATATTATCCTTTCTATACAAATGTAATCATTCAGATGCATTAAAGACGATCTAATGTTAGGGGTTGGGTAGCATTTTTAAGGGCTGCTTTAGCTTCCCATTCAGTCCAAAAGGCATTCCACTCTTGACCTTGAGCCTTTAGGCTTAAGGTCAAACCAAATAGGAGTCGTCCGTTGCGTTGGAGCTCGGATAAACCCTTTTTAAATACCTCTTCTGCTTCTTGGTAGCGTTTCGCTTCCATTAAAGCTTTGCCAAGCTCGATACGAATAGGAACATACCAGGGTGGCGGTTCGTCATAATCAAAGCGATCTTGTTTATCCACCGCTTTGTGTAACTGATTGATATATTCGGATTGGTTATTTTGAGCATGCGCAACAGCCGCATCTAATAGGATCTCTGCTAAATTGATAATTTCAACAGCTGGGTTATTGGCAATCTCTTCGTCAGGCTTAATTTTTTGCTTAGATGCAACCATGAGCTCTCTCTCTTTCTGATACCCCTCTTTATTGCCTAATTGGAGATAGGCCATAGCACGGCTAAAGTGCCAATATGCATCCGTAAAGGGAAATAGTGGCGGAGGCTTAGGCATTGCTAATAGCTCCTGCCAGCGATGGAAATAGAGATTAATCTCCATCGGAACAGTCCGATACTTCAAAAGATGCGGCATTTTCTGAAAATAGGGCTCTACAAACTGATTCAGCTCATTGGAGACTTCCATCGCTTTCTCATAATTCTCTGAGAGCATTTGAACGCGAGATAAGATCCTAAGGTTATGGGGCAGGTAATGAAGCGGATATTCTCCTTCTATCCCATACTCTTTAATGTAATGATGGTCTGCTGCAATCGCTTTTTTACTTGTCTGTACAGCTTCGTTATAGTATCCGCACAAGATAAAAATGTGACAGGGCATATGTAAAAGATGGCCAGATGCCAAGTTTAATTGGGTTAGACGGAAAGCGGATGAGAGTGCTTCTTCTGGCGTTGGAGATTCTTCCCAACAATGGATATAAAAATGGTTAGCTCCAACGTGAAAGGGGTTTCTATTCAAAACGGATTTTAGCAGATGGATTGCTTCCATCGTGCCCTCTTTTGGCTTTCCATCCCAAGTCCAATATTTCCATGGATCTAAATTTAATATGCTCTCAGCATAAAGACAGGCAGCATCTAAATCTTCTGGATAGGTAGAGGCAACCTTTTTCATCGCATCGCGATAAGTAAACCGTAAGGGAACAAGATCTGCGGAAGGATCATTCGTATAGCGTTGTGCGAGAGCTTTAATATAAGCTTGTTCTACTGGAGAAGCATTGGAAAGCAGGGATAAGGCTGTTTGGATATATCCATAGGCTTTCACCTCATTTTCTGGCGTCACATCCACATTGATATTTTGCCCTAAAGCAAGAGCCATGCCCCAATAGGCCATTGCAAGGTTTGGGTCAAGCTGCGAAGCCTTCTCAAACTGCCTGAACGCATAGTCATGATTATAGGCAAAGACGTAGGTCAGGCCTATGTTAAAGCATTTTTGAGCTTCGGGGTTTTTAGTCGAGACGGGATGGTCGATTGTTTCTAAGTAGCTTTGAACGCTTTGCTCATTGTTGGCATTTGATGGGTCGGATAAAAGAGGTTGCGGAAGAGTTAAAGCAAATAAGCTAGCAGCTCCTACTGAAAAAAAACGCTTTAGTAAAATCTGCTTCATTGGCTTTCCTACTATTTTATTTTAAAAATAATCTATAATCTCTTTTTATTTTTTACTAAAGAGCAAGAGCATTTGAGACTGTTTTTGGAGTGCAGCTTGCCGTCGCACGCCCTATAGCGCTTTTATAAAACGTGAATCTTATTGGAAACACTGTAAGAAGAGCTGATGAATCGGCACATCATCCCAACGGGAAGTTTTTTTACCTTTCAATGTTTCTTGATCATAACCTGTTGTGATCGATACGATTAAAATATTGTGATCATCCACACGATAGAGAATCCGCCAAGTTTTAAAAGCTAAGAGATAGGTGTGTGTATCAATCGCTCTGATACGCCGTCCAGCAAAAGGGAACGGATTTTCTCTTAAGCGAAGGGTCACAGTCTCAACAAGAGGAAAAGCACAATGTTGCTCAATAAATTGAGCCTGCTCACTAGCTAATGCACTCCATTGAACTTGATAGTTTAATTCTGGAACAGAATCGACCCAGCCCTGTTTGCTTTCAGGAAAGGCATCGGCATAGCAGAGATAGGGCTTGATATCCAGTATGGGTGTGCCATCGAGAAGATCATGGCTACCGATGTAAAGAGCTCGTCCTTTGATTTCTAACAACTCGACACAAGATAATCCAATGGGATTGGGTCGATGGGGAGAACGAGTGGCAAAAACTCCCCTCTTTGGTCCCGGTCGGGGAGGTGAGACTTTAGGTTTCCATGTTTGATTGCGATCCATCCAATAGATTAACCAAATTCGTTCAAATCCTTTCAAATCTTCTAAGGCCTGTTCAAAATTGGATCCTGGATTTAAAGCAACAACAGCTGCATTAGCCAAGCCTACACCTGCTTGTCTAGGAGCCATATATTTTTCGGATTGTTTACAGTGCAAATATCCAATAGGAGTTAATGTAATTTTTTCTTGCACTCTTTTATTTAACATAGCCATCTTGAAGATATATAACGAGTTATTTGCTAGATTAACAATTTTGATATTGGATTAACACATGAAAAAAATAAGTTTCTTTATTCTTTTCTTTTTTATGACTATTCAGCTAACGGCTGAAGAAGCTTTCTTGTTAATGAGCATGGAAAATTTGCAAGTCATTGCACAGCAAGGATCACAAACAGATATCACAGCGCGTGTCTCTCCCTGCTCTACTTTTAAAGTTGCCTTGAGTCTCATGGGATTCGATTCCGGTATTCTAAAAGATCCCTTACATCCTGAATGGCCCTATCTTGCCTACTCCGACAGTAGTTCGGCCTGTAATAGAGCCCAGACCCCAAAGAGTTGGATTGCTAATTCGTGTGTCTGGTATTCGCAGCAGTTAACAAAGCAATTAGGAATGGAAAAGTTGCAATTGTATGTGGATAAATTTAACTATGGTAATCGAGATTTATCGGGTGATAAGGGGAAAAATAATGGATTGACAAGAGCTTGGCTTAACTCTTCTCTTAAAATTTCGATGTTCGAACAGGTTGCCTTTTTAAAGCACATGTTGGAAAAGAGCCTACCAGTTTCTGAATATGCGACTCAGACAACAATTGAGCTCCTTTTCTTGAAGACCTTAAAAAATCAGTGGAATCTTTATGCCAAAACGGGTCAGGGCCGTGATCCAATTACAAAAAAGCAGCTGCTTTGGTTAGTGGGTTGGGTAGAAAAAGGGGATAAACGATACATCTTTGCTTACAAAAACGAAGGTTATAATCTTTCACCAGATACGCGAATTCCACGCACAGAAGAGCTGCTGATGAAATCGGGCATTTTGGATTAGATTACATCCGTTTAAAAACCTCCCAAGAGACCGGCTCACCAGCAGTCACAGTGCGTTTGAGAGTGAGACCGATAATATGTTCTATCTCTTTGGGAGGAAGCCCTAGATCGGGTCGATAGGTTCCTAGGTGTTCAGGCTTAATCGTTGTACCCGATGTTAAATCGGCTAAAAAATAGAGGGAGGGGCGTCCTTCTATGGTGGTACGTTCGGCATCAAGTGTGCCATAGCAGACCTTTCCGATCGCTTTCCATGCCATTAAGGACTCTTTGACAAGCAGTTTCATTTCATTTGGTTCCATAGAAAAGCCACTGTCGATACCTCCATCCGCTCGGCTTAAGGTCACATGCTTTTCGATGACACAGGCTCCAAAGGCAACGCTGGCGACAGCAGCGCCAATTCCAGGCGTGTGATCGGAAAAACCGACTAAGGTGTTAAAGGCCTCGGCTAGATGGGGAATTGTTTTAAGATTCGTCGCTTCTGGAGGTGCTGGATAAGCGGCATTGCATTTCAATAGAATGAGGTCGCGACATCCTGATTGGCGAACAGCTCTAACAGCCTCGTCGATATCGGATAGGGTGCCACCACCGGTTGATAAGAGAATAGGTTTTCGTGTAGACGCCACTTTTTTTAATAGAGGAATGTCAACAAGTTCAGGAGAGCCAATCTTATAACAAGGAACGTTAAGCTCTTCCAAAAAGTCAACTGCAGTTTCATCGAAAGGGGTGCTAAAAGCGACAAGGCCCAATTTCTTGCAATGGTCAAAAATAGGTCGATGCCACTCCCATGGCAAAGATCCTTTTTGATATAGCTGATAGCGATGTTCATCTTTCCATAAGCTATCGCCGTCACGGATATAAAACTCTTCGCGGTCGTAAGGCAATGTCAGAGTGTCTGCTCGATACGTTTGCAATTTAACAGCATGGACACCAGCCCTTTTGACAGCATCAATAATCGCTATTGCTCGCTCTAAGCTACCGTTATGGTTTGCAGAAATCTCGGCGACAATGCAAGGCGCATGCGAGGGACCTACTGGAATAGTACCGATTTGTATCTCCATAACTTACCTGCTTACTTGCTCTTTCCAAGGGATAATCAGATCATGGGGCGACCTCACTTGACGGATCTCGCCCGGGATTCTTAAAAAAGGAGAGTCTTCTAAGCTTTCTCCTAAGGCTTCTAAAAAAAACCAGCGAAAGGAATCTAATCCTGCAGATAGACTAGCGGTAGAAGCTCCGCCAAACCGCGCATTGCATTCGACCACCCAAAACTTACCTGATGCATCTTCTAACACCTGAAAGAGTGCATGTCCAGTAATATTAAGCGATGTCGCTATTGAACTACAGAGTTGCTCTAAAGAGGGATTGCGCTGAGTTGTTGTTAGCTGAGATTCTCCATGTACCACAAAATCACGACTGCGAGCAATGACACCTTGTAGGTGACGTGTTTGTGAACAGAAGAGATCAACCGTCCACTCCTTTCCTTCAATCCAAGGTTGAAAAATGGGATGCTTCAGCTGCCTACTATGTTCAACGGCTTGTTCACGGTTGAGTTTAAGACCAATCAAACGTGACCCTGCTCCGTAACGCTCTTTCACAACAAACTCTTCTGCTTCCAATGGATCGATCGATTCTGCCGTTGGAATAAATGGAAATTTTTGCTCTTTTAAAAAGTTGGCAAAGGCAAGTTTATCTAAGCAGAGATTGACTGTCGCTGGTTCTGAAACCATGACAGCGATGCCAGCCTCTTTGAGAAGTTGTTTATGCTGCGCGTAAAAGATAAGGTCAGCATCCCGAGTAGGGATCACGGCACTGATGGCATGCTCTTTACAATAAGCAAGTAGTTCATCAACAGAAAGATGTTCAAGAGGAGGAGAGACCCAAAATTGATCGAGATGATATTGCCCTAAAGCGCTTGGATTGGCATCGCAACCAATTGTTTTCCAGGGCAGTCTTAATCGTTTTAAGGCGTTTTTAACGGACGAAATAAGAGGCACCTTGTTGCTGATGCTTGTGATTAACACAGCTCTTTCTGGATAGGAGTGAGAAATAGGCACTGACTCTTCTGAGGGAAATTGGTAAAGATGGTTAGAATTAAACGCCAACCACTCTGCATCTGATAATGTTGAGCAATCCCCTTGCCAATAGTGCAAGTGCCCTTTCCACTCGGATGGTTGTGGGGTTAGGGAGACGATATAGACTTCAGCCTGCTGTGATAAAAATTCTTTTATCCGCTCTTTGGCTTCTGCACTCCCATTATCCACAATTAAAACGCGCTTATTTGCCGCTGAATCCATTTAATTACTCACCTATTGTTAAATGCTTTTTAACCTATTGAAGGATTTTAAGCAGTAAGCAAGGAGTGTAAGAACGTAAAAGAAAATAGAATATCTCCATTCTAGACTAGCTTTAGAAAGCCTTTAATTTTTTGGTGTCCCTTGGGTCCCTGACGTCATTTGTTTTCTTGAATACGGACCTTTAAAATTATTTTTTTCGTTGCAGAGCACCTTTATCGTTGTTACACTAGTTGCCTTAAACGATTAAGGAGCAGGAAAAATGACAGCAGGAGTCGAAGAGAACTTAGAAGGCAAAGTCTCTCCCATGATGATGCAGTGGCATGCTTGTAAACAGGCTGCTAAAGATGCATTGTTACTTTTTCGGTTAGGAGATTTTTATGAAGCCTTCTATGAAGATGCTTCGGTTCTAGCTCGTGAGCTCGATCTTACTCTAACACGCCGTCAAGAAATTCCTATGGCAGGCGTTCCAGCACATACAGCGGAAGGATATATTGATCGATTAGTTGCCAAGGGCATTCGTGTGGCCGTTGCCGAGCAGACAGAAGATCCTAAAAAAACTAAAGGAATTGTCCGGCGCGAAGTTGTGCGTATTGTATCAGCGGGTACTGTTCTCTCCTCTTCCCTGCTATCCGATAAAAGTAATAACTACTTTGCTTCGGTTACTCGCGTTGGTAATCTCTTTGGATTAGCCTTCCTCGATCTAACAACGGCTGAATTTCGTGTAATGGAGTTTGAAGAGATTGGAGAGCTCTTAAATGAGCTGCATCGCTTGCGTCCAGCTGAAATCTTAACTTCCCAGCGTTTTATCGATAAGCATCCTGAATTTTGGGGAGATCTTAAGCAGGCTTTTTCCTTTTTAATGACCACACAAGATGAGTGGCGTTTTGAACATCGGATTGCTTATGACTTTTTGATGGAGCACTTTAAAGTCAAAACGTTGGACGGCTTTGGACTTAAAGGCATGGTGACCGCAATTAATGCTGCTGGCGCTCTTTTGCATTATTTGAAAGAGACACTTAACCTAACAATTGATCATTTGACTGAACTAACAATCAGCCATAGCCAAGACCATCTTTTACTCGACCGTTCCACTCAGCGCCATTTAGAATTAACAGAAGCTCTGCATGACAATGGAGAGAAATGCCATACGCTGCTTTCTATCTTAGACCATACCCAAACTCCTATGGGTGGACGTTTATTAAGGCAATGGATCAAACGCCCCTTATTATCCGTCGAGCAGATAGAGGCGAGGCAAGGGGCTGTGGAAGCCTTTTTGAATCATCCAAACGCATTAGAGAACGTTCAAGCGGCATTAAGCAGTGTCAGAGATTTAGAACGTCTAATTTTACGCATCCAAACGGGCAATGCTTCGCCGCGTGACTTAGTGGCTCTGCGTTACTCTTTAGAACCACTATCTACCTTTAAGCATAGCTTAAAACCTCTATTTAGCTCTTCTCTTATTCGCAATAATGAAGCTGAAGTGACCCCTCAACCCGATCTGGTTGCATTATTAAGCCGAGCGCTCGTTGATGAGCCGCCTTTAAGGCTAACAGATGGACGGCTGTTCCGAGACGGTTATCATGCCGAGTTGGACGAGTTGCGGTTAATCAGCCAAGACAACCATAGCTGGGTGGCCAACTATCAAGCCAAAATACGAGATGAAACTGGCATTA
>CAZZJE010000061.1:0-10933 GCA_964654295.1 uncultured bacterium
AGCTCGTTGGGCTCATAACCCAAAGGTCGGAGGTTCGAATCCTTCCCCCGCTATTCTTTGCTTGGCGGCATAGCTCAGTCGGTAGAGCAACGGAATCATAATCCGTGTGTCGTCGGTTCAAGTCCGGCTGCCGCTATTCTTTCAATCATTAAGTTCCTATAAGATTTCTAACTCCCGAATGACCCCATTGATCAGTAAGCGGTTATGATCGAGATCTTCTCTCTTTCTATTGCTGAGGTGGTCGATAGCTGCCTGAGCGGCATCGAGCATATGCTGAAAACGGATAAGATCACGGTTTGACATAGATGGCACGTGCTGATGCTATCACTTCATCACGAAAATACTTACTAAGATCTTGGGCTGTGCGTAAATCGGTTTTTCTTCCCAAGAGTGTTGCTAACTCATCTTCCATGGTAACAATTGTAAATAATGATGGAGTTTGATCTGGTTCAAATTCCACTAAGAGGTCGATGTCGCTATCTTTTTGCAAGGAGCCGGAAAGAGCAGATCCAAATAGCGAAAGCTTTGCAATCGACGGATGCTTTTTGCAATAATCGACAATGCCCTTGAGAGGAATAATTTCATCGTTTGTTGACATAAGCGCCTTGATAAAGGCTTGGTTTATGTCTCCATTTTAGCTGGCAGAAGGAATAATCGACACTCAAAAAAATTGAATCGTCCTGGTTAAAATCTTCGTTCTTCGCTTTATCCTCTCTTTTTACGCTAGACATGCAACCCTATTTGTTGTAAAAAAATTTTGAAAATCATGAGAGCAAATATGGTCTCAAATGAGAATAGTTTCGTTCAATTATTTGTTTGAGAAATAAAATGAACAAAAGAGTTTTATTAGAGGTTTTTATTTCACTTCTAATTGCAGCCATAGCCATAACAATCATCTGCATTATTTATGGCCAAGGGATTCTTACTCTAAATCCTAAGGGGATGATTGCCTTTAAAGAGCGCGAACTTATTTTTATTTCCACTCTTTTGATGCTGCTCGTCGTGATTCCTGTTTTTATCATGACGGTCTACTTCTCCTGGAAATATCGTTCTGACAATGTCAAAGCAACCTACGATCCAAATTGGGATTACAGCTTTTTAGCTGAAGCTGTCTGGTGGGGTGTCCCTTTCCTCATTGTCGTATTTTTATCAGTCCTAGCTTGGAACAGTAGCCATGAGCTCGATCCACACAAACCTATCGAATCCGATAAACACCCCGTTCGCATACAAGTTGTTGCCTTGCAGTGGCGCTGGCTCTTCATCTATCCCGAATATGAAATCGCTACCATCAATTACATTCAATTTCCCGAGCAGACACCGATTAATTTTGAAATTACGGCCGATGCACCGATGAACTCCTTTTGGATTCCGCAGCTAGGTGGGCAAATTTATGCAATGCCAGGAATGAAAACTCTCCTACATCTTGTTGCAGAAGAACCAGGCGACTACAGAGGTTCTTCCGCCAATCTAAGTGGCCGAGGTTTCGCTGCTATGGCGTTTACAGCTAAAGCTAGTACCGAAGAGGAATTTCAACGATGGGTCGAATCTGTTCAACAATCCCCCAATACCCTTGACTTAAATAGCTACAAAGAGATTATGAAACCAAATGAAGATAGCACGCAGCGCTTCTTCTCCTTAAAAGAAAAAGATCTGTTCGAAGACATTTTGATGAAATATATGATGCCAACCGCCTCGAAGTAGGGAAGTAATATGTTTGGAAAATTAACTCCTGAAGCCTTTCGACATGATCCAATCATTGAGAGTGTTGGAGTTGGAATTATCATTTTTAGCATCGGCCTCATCGGTTTGATTACCTATTTGGGCCGTTGGAAGTGGCTCTGGAGAGAGTGGTTTACTTCAGTGGATCCTAAAAGAATCGGAATCATGTACTTAATTGTTGTCCTGTTGATGCTTTTCAAAGGGGTCACCGAGGCTTCCATGATTCGCCTGCAACAAGCAATAGCTAGTGACTCTCAAGGATTTCTTGATGCCCATCATTTCCAGCAAATTTTTTCCGCTCATGGAACGACAATGATTTTCTTCGTGGCAATGGGCGTCTTTTTCGGTTTACTTAACTTAATCGTTCCCTTGCAAATTGGAGCGAGAGATGTCGCCTTTCCCTTCTTAAACTCTCTGAGCTTCTGGCTATTTGCTTTCAGTGCCGTCCTACTCAATACCTCAATGATGATCGGAGAATTTTCCTCTGCCGGATGGCTCGCTTATCCTCCCTTGTCAGAATTGGAATATAGCCCAGGTGTGGGTGTCGACTATTGGATCTGGATCGTACAGATTTCAGGGGTCGGAAGCCTTATGTCGGGTATTAACTTCTTAGTGACAATTTTAAAGATGCGCTGCCCCGGCATGACTCTCATGAGAATGCCTCTCTTTGTGTGGAATGCTTTTGCTAGCTCAATTCTCGTCATCTTCGCTTTTCCTATCTTAACCGCTACCCTCTTTATGCTTTCACTCGACCGTTTGATGGGCATGCATTTCTTTACAGCTGATGGTGGCGGAAACTTTATGATGTATATCAACCTGATTTGGGCATGGGGACATCCGGAAGTCTATATTTTGATCTTGCCAATCTTCGGAATTTTTTCAGAGGTTGTGGCCACCTTCTCAGAAAAGCGTCTCTTTGGCTATACCGCCATGGTATGGGCCACCATGGCGATTGCTTTCTACTCCTATATCGTCTGGTTGCACCACTTTTTCACCATGGGCGCAGGACCTGTTGTAAACTCCTTTTTTGGCATTATGACCATGGTGATTGCCATTCCTACAGGCGTCAAGGTCTTTAACTGGCTCTTCACCATGTACAAGGGGCGTATCCATTTCAGAACGCCTATGCTCTGGTTTTTAGCCTTTATCTTTGTCTTCAGCGTGGGAGGTCTAGCCGGCGTGCTGATGTCTATCCCTCCCGCAGACTTTCAAGTTCACAACAGTCTCTTCCTCATTGCGCATTTCCACTCGATGGTTATTGGTGGTGTTCTCTTTGGATTCTTTTGTGGCTATAGCTACTGGTTCTCTAAATTCACCGGCTTTAGGTTGCATGAGCGATTGGGAGTCTATGCCTTCTGGTTTTGGTTTATTGGATATCTCATCGCCTTTATGCCTCTCTATGTCCTCGGATTTATGGGAGCAACCAGACGTTTAGATCGCTATGATGCTTCCACCGGATGGCAGCCACTATTCATTGTGGTTGCAATTGGCGTTCTCTTTATCATCACTGGAATTATCCTCCAAAACGTTCAGCTTTTTGTCAGCTTTTTACAACGTAAGCAAAATCGCGATGTCAGTGGCGATCCTTGGAATGGTCGAACATTGGAGTGGTCTGTGCCGTCGCCTCCGCCTCTCTACAACTTTGCTGTTATCCCCGAAGTTCATGGACGTGATCCCTTTTGGGATGTCAAAGAGGCAGAAGAAGCGGAAAGGCCTCACGAAGTGGAGCGACCTCATTATGAAGAGATTCATATGCCTAAAAATAGCCCCTTCGGAATCTATATTTCTGCCTTCAGCATGCTCTTTGGTTTTGCTTTAGTTTGGCATATCTTCTGGCTAGCGATCGTGACCTTCATCGGAATCATCTGCTGCGTCATGATCCAAACGTCTAAAACTGACACAGAATTTGTCATTCCAGCAGATGAGGTAGAAAAAATAGAAGCTTCATATAGGAAAAAAATCGCATGACAGAGACATTAACACACACACACCACTCTCACGAAGAGAGCAACTATTCAAGAACCGTTCTTGGATTTTGGCTCTACCTCATGACAGATTGCATTCTGTTTGCGACTCTATTTGCGACCTATGCCGTTTTGCATAATAACACCTACGGCGGTCCAAATTCTCAACAGCTATTCAATCTCCCTTATGCCTTAACAGAAACAATCATTTTGTTGGTCAGTAGCTTTACATGTGGGTTAGGTGTGCTTTTTGCAAGACGCTCTCTCCAAAATTGGGCGATTACTCTCTTGCTAATCACCATTCTGCTAGGCGCTGCCTTCTTAGCCATGGAAATTCATGAATTCTATCTAATGTATCAGGAAGGAAACGATTGGCAGCGAAGTGCTTTTCTTTCGGCCTATTTTACACTTGTTGGAACACACGGGTTGCACATTACTTCCGGATTGCTCTGGATGATTATGATGATCGTACTGATTTTAAGAAAAGGTCTTACCTTTAGCAATCGCAAAAAACTCATGTGTTTAGGGCTCTTTTGGCACTTCCTCGATGTCATCTGGATCTTTATTTTTACAATCGTCTACCTGATGGGAGCCATTTTATGAATTATGACTCTCCTAAAAGTGAGCAGGAAATAAACCACGAAGATGGAAATATTGTTTCCTATCTAATCGGTTTCTTTATTTCCCTCGCATTAACTCTCTGCTCATACTTTATTGTTGTTAAAGATCTGTTTTCTCTCTGGACAACTATTTCCTTGATCTCTGCACTAGCGGTCATTCAAATGATTGTTCAGCTAGTTTTCTTTCTTCATTTGGGAAGAGAAATTAGACCGCGTTGGAATCTCTTATCCTTTCTCTTTATGTCTCTAGTTGTCCTACTCCTTGTCGCTGGAACTCTTTGGATCATGTATAACTTAGATGACCGTGTGATGCCAGCTGCTAACATGTCTAAACACTACTATTAACCAAGTGAGAGTGTATGATTAAAACTTACTACATGCTCACAAAGCCAGGGATTATAATAGGAAACATAATTACCATGGCGGGAGGATTTGCTTTAGCGTCAAATGGTCACGTCAACTTTGTTCTGTTTCTGGAAACACTTCTCGGATTATCTCTTGTCATTGCTTCTGCTGGAGTCTTTAATAACTACTTCGATCGTGAGAGCGATGCCAAAATGGAACGAACAAAAAATCGTCCCCTGGTCAAAAGGCTAGTCTCGGATAGAAATGCGATTCTGTTTGCGACTGTTTTAGGATTGCTCGGCTTCTCACTACTTGCAATCTATACTAACCTGTTAACACTCTTAGTCACTTTTGCTGGCTTTATTATCTATGTTGTCCTCTATGTCGTTTGGAAATATCGCTCAATCCATGGCACACTTGTCGGAAGTGTGGCAGGTGCAGTGCCACCGCTAGTCGGTTATTGTGCTGTGAGCAATCGCTTCGATGCCGGTGCTCTTATTCTCTTTTTGATTCTTGTTCTCTGGCAAATGCCCCATTTTTTTGCCATCGCACTCTATCGAATGGATGACTATATCGCGGCTTCTATCCCCGTTTTACCTGTTAAAAAAGGAATCTATACGACAAAGCTGCATATGCTGGCTTATATCGTTGCCTTTATGGTCGCAGCAGTTTTGCCAACATTGTTTAATTACACGGGATACCTCTATCTAATCGCTGTGATCTTATTGAGTTCAATCTGGCTGATTTTGTGTTTAAAAGGCTTTACATGCAAAAACAATCAGGTTTGGGCAAGAAAAATGTTTCTGACTTCATTAGTGATTATCATGGGACTGTTTTTGATGATTCCGGTTGATCAAGTTGTTTAAAACTCACTTTGCTTGTTAAATGCTGCTCCCAATTTTTCATAAAGAGATTAAAACGCTTTTCTAAATCTCTGTAGTCGTTCTCTTCGAGATTCTGCTTACCAGTATTATGTATAATGAGCGCATGCTTTTTTAGCGCATTGAGTTGCTCAACACTTAATGTATGAGAGATAATTGTATTTAATGTCTCCAAAAGATGAATTAAAATAGGTGGAATCTTGGCACCATATTGCCTGATTTGATAGAAAGAGGCATCAACTAATCCCTCAAATGTGACTCGCTTTGAATCCAAATAGACATAATCGTTTGTTGTGTAATAGGGCGGATTAAGCTCTTTTTTGCAAAGCAAACAGAGCGCTGCACCCAAATGATCAACACACGAGTTGGCTGCAAATGTATCATTTGAACTCATCCCCAAAGCTCTTATAGCAATCCCAACTAACTGCTCAATCGCAAATTCAATGTCCTGCGTCGGACTCTTTCCTCTTCCTATTACAAATGCTTTCCTAATTTTTTTCAAGATCGCTTCCGGTAGTTCTGGCTTGGACACATAAGCTAATGTATCTCCATAATTGATAAAATTCCCCGGACGAAAATGAAGCATGATTGTCAACTGATTCTCTTTTCCTAATTTCATCAGACGGTCATAGTCGATGATTTGCAGAAAGCCATACGTTTCTGAGACAATACCTTGAGAAGAATGGTTAATCAAAGGCTTCTTCACCGGCTCTTTTTTTATCGCTTCATAAGGAAAAAGGGAGCATTGGATAAGAGAAATTAGCTCTTTTCCAACGCGAGAAATGATTTCAGACGCCTGCAAAATCTGACTTAAATGATGGATGTAGTAGATAAGCAGACATAGGCTAGTAAAAGCTAAGGCAACACTAACAGCAATTGAAACATCAGGAACAAATGCCTGATCTTGCGTTTGCATTGTTTTTAAAACCAGCAGACAATAGATCGATGTCGAAATAAATGTTCCCAAAACGATCTGTGTCGATCGATCGCGTACAAAATTCCTCAAAATCTTAGATCCAAATTGAGAGGCTGTCAGTGAAATAGAAACCAGCGTAATCGAAAAAACAACTCCTGTAATCGTAATCATCGAACCAGCAATTGTCGAAAGAGTACGTATCGATCCGATGGCTCCTCCTTTCCAAATAGAAAAAAGATTCGTTTTCCATTTGTAATCTAAGTTCTGGTCAATAGCCATCGTCACACAAAATAACCCCACTGTCAGAAGCATCATTAGTGCTGGTAATAACCAAAGATTAGCTCGTAATTTTTCCCATTTGTAACTATTGGTAATATTCATAAAAATTATTTTTTGTTTTAAAATTATAAAGTCAATTTTTATTTTTTGTTCGTTTGTTTTCTTTGGGTTTTTATATAAACTAGCTTGACCTCTACTTATAAGGGTGTTAAAGTTAAAATGGATATATATAATAAATTGGTTTAAATATGGCAATTAGTGTCCTCGATCTTTTTTCTATCGGCATCGGTCCTTCAAGTTCCCATACTGTCGGGCCAATGCGGGCAGCTAGGCGTTTTGTCCTTGATTTACAATCAAAACAGCTTCTTTCCAAACTCGTTCACCTTCGCGTTGAACTTTACGGTTCTCTCGCTTTAACAGGCAAGGGTCATGCAACCGATCTAGCCATTCTTTTGGGCTTACAGGGCTATACACCAGAGGGTGTCGATCCAGATCAAGCACCTCTGATTGTTCAGAAAGCTAGAGACAAACATAAAATTTCAATTCTTAATGAGCATCCTATCTCTTTTACTGAACCAGAAGATCTCGTTTTTAACTACGATAAAGTGCTTCCTTATCATCCCAACGGAATGCGTTTTACAGCCTATGACGAAAAGCATCAAATGCTTCTTCAAGAGGTCTTCTATTCTGTTGGAGGTGGTTTCATCGTCGACCATGCTTCTACTACAAACCCATCCGGCTTCGATTCGTCTGGTCGAGCTATTCCACCCTATCCCTTTAACACTGCAGATGAGCTTCTCGCTCACTGTCGAAAACTAGGCACTTCTATTGCGGAGCTAATGAGGCTCAACGAGCGTACGTGGCATACCGATGAAGAGCTCGATCAAAGGCTCCTCCTTATTTGGCATACCATGCACGCCAGCATTATTCGCGGCTACCATCAAACGGGTGTTCTTCCTGGTGGCTTAAATGTTCCTCGCCGCGCCCCAGCCCTTTGGAAAACCCTACAAGCATTAGAAGATCATGAGAGTCATCCAGCCGAAATTATGGAGTGGTTAAGCCTTTGGGCTCTCTCTGTAAATGAAGAAAATGCAGCTGGCGGACGCGTAGTAACCGCTCCAACCAACGGTTCAGCCGGTGTCATTCCCTCTGTCATGAATTACTACCATGAAAAAGTAATCGGCTCGAATGACGCCGGTATTATCACTTTTATGTTGACTGCAGGTGCCATAGGTATTTTATTTAAGAAGGGCGCTTCCATTTCCGCAGCTGAAATGGGCTGTATGGGAGAAGTCGGCGTGGCCTGTTCCATGGCTGCGGGAGGGTTAGCTGCAGTTCTTGGCGGAAGCAATGAACAGATAGAAAATGCAGCTGAAATCGGAATCGAACATAACCTAGGTTTAACATGTGATCCCATAAAAGGTCTTGTTCAAATTCCTTGTATCGAGCGTAATACAATGGGAGCAATCAAAGCCGTCAACGCTGCTTACTTAGCACTTCGCGGCGATGGCACTCATAAAGTTTCTCTGGATCAGGCGATTGCCACGATGCGTCAAACAGGAAACGATATGAAATCGATTTATAAAGAGACTTCACAAGGTGGTTTGGCTGTTAATGTCCCTGAATGTTAAAACATAAGAGTGAGCATGCATTCCTTCGAGCAACGCCAATCGATTCAATTAGAAAATGAGGGTTTAAAAATCTTTGGGGTGCTGCATCTTCCCGATCCTCTCCCTCCACATCCTGTTCCCGCAGTCTTAATTTGTCACGGTTTAGCAGGTAATAAATGCGGAAAAGATCGCATCTATGTTCGTTTAGCAACAGAGCTAACCAAGCGAGGAATCGCCGCTCTACGCATCGATTTTCGCGGCTGTGGTGACAGCGAAGGGGAACTTGCCCAGATGAGTATGGAAAGCCATGTAAGCGATGCCACCCAAGCTCTTCACTATCTATCCACTCATCCTGCGATTGATCCCAATAAACTAGCCCTTTTCGGTCGCTCTTTTGGAGGGGCCATTTCTATCCTCGTTGCCCAACGTTTTAAAAATATCCGTAGTATTATTCTGTGGGCTCCTGTGTTTGATGGATCTCAATGGCTAGAAAGCTGGCAGCGCTTACAAGCGCAGCACTTTTCTAAGTCTGAAATCCAACAATTAATGTCCTTTAATGGTCAAATCGTCGGTCCACTCGTTTTTGAACAGCTTTTCGCTCTAAAACTAAAAGATTCCTTCGAAGCCTTAAAAGAAATTCCACTTCTGCATATTCATGGCGAAAAAGATGAAGTTGTCCTTATCCATCATGCCGAAAAATATGAGTTTGCACGCCATCATGCCCTGGCTAAAACAAAATTTATCAGACTACCAAAATCTGATCATAGCTTTTCAGTTGCAGTTGAAAAAAATCAAGCCTTGCAACTATCTTTAGAGTGGTTTGAAGAGACTTTACTCCAAGCAACTAAAACTACAGCAGTGTAATCGAGGAAAAACATGCCGCAAACTAATATACCCCCTCTACAACAAGCCAGATTAACTGCAAAAATAGAAATTCCTCACCTGTTAAGCCGTTTGAAAGAGCTGCAGTTAAAAAAAGTAGCATCGGCAACTAAAAATGAGCTGGAATCACTCTTTCCCCATACTAAAGCTCTAGAGCCTATCTCTTTTGAAATTGGGCAAGCATCAGATTCTTCCTCTTGCCCTCTAAAAGTTGGAGTCGTTCTGTCAGGTGGGCAAGCTCCTGGTGGTCACAATGTCATCACAGGTCTTTGGGATGCCCTTCAGCAGCTAAATCTCCAAAGCCAGCTCATTGGGTTTTTAAATGGCCCTGGAGGTTTAATTAAAAACGAATTTCGCCAGTTGACTTCCGAAGTTTTGGATCCATACCGTAACCAGGGCGGCTTCGATCTCATTGGCTCCGGACGGACCAAATTAGAAACAGCTGAGCAGCTTCAGGCCGCCGCTCGCACAGTTAAAGAGCATCAGCTCAATGGGCTTGTTATCATCGGAGGCGATGACTCTAACACTAATGCAGCTCTCCTCGCTGAGTTTTTTCTCGCTCAAAATATTAAAACGTCTGTCATCGGCGTTCCTAAAACGATCGATGGTGATCTTAAGAATGAATTTATTGAAGCCTCATTTGGATTTGATACAGCGACTAAAATTTATTCAGAAATCATTGGAAATATCGCTCGAGATGCCCTCTCTGCCAAAAAATATATCCATTTTATCAAGATTATGGGGCGCTCTGCTTCTCATGTTGCCCTAGAATGTGCTTTGCAAACACATCCAAATTATACTGCAATCAGTGAAGAGGTTTTGGCTCACAAAAAGAGCTTAAAGCAAATCACAGAAGAAATTAGTGATGTGATTAGCAAACGGGCTGCAGAAGGCAAAAATTATGGTGTAATTGTCATTCCTGAGGGGCTTTTAGAATTTATTCCCGAATGCAAAAAATTGATTCAGGAGTTGAATATACTGCTTGCTCCGGAATCAAATGAACGTAAACAATTCGAACAGTATGGAAAAGCAGCTGCTGCGTTGGAGTTCGTTCAAAGTAAGCTCTCTCCTGTTGCTAAAGAATGCTTTTCAGTGCTACCTGTTGAAATTCAGTGGCAGCTTTTACAAGATCGCGATCCTCACGGAAATGTCCAAGTATCAAAGATTGAAACAGAAAAATTATTAATTGAGACCGTTAAAGCAGAGCTGCGACGACGTGAGCAAAAGGGACTTTACAAAGGAAAATTTGACCCGCAAGCCCACTTTCTAGGTTATGAAGGGCGCGCTGGATATCCCTCTGAATTTGATTGCCGCTATTGTTATGCTCTAGGACAAACCGCCGCGCTTTTAATCGCCCACCAACTAACCGGTTATATGAGCTGCATCAGCGGTTTAGCAGGTGCAGTAGCCGAATGGCAACCTAAGGGAGTCCCTCTAGTCCACATGATCGCCCTCGAGGAGCGCCATGGCTCAGCTAAACCTGTCATCAGTAAAGCGCTTGTTGAATTAGATGGAAAACCTTTTCAAACTTTCAACTCTTGTAGAGAAAGTTGGATTTCTAATGATGACTATCGCTATCCAGGTCCGATTCAGTTTTTTGGACCTGCAGAAATTACAGACGCAACCACTTTAACCCTCGCTCTAGAGAGGTCTAATTAGCTTTTGATGTAGCGTAGGCTTTAGAGGTAATTGCAAAATTCAAGTTACACGGAGGAAA
>CAZZJE010000062.1:0-5004 GCA_964654295.1 uncultured bacterium
CAGCCGCGACTTAAGGATATCAAAGAGCATGAACTTCAAATAGTGTTAGGAATGGTTAATTTTTTTGAAATAAACCAAAAAAATGATCGAGAGATTATAGAGATCGTCTCTCTTCTAAACTATCCCGACTATATGAAAGCCGATTTTGAGGCTTCCATAAAAAACATTTTTAATCGAACGAATGACGTTAAAAGCCGCATAGAAATCATAAACCAGCTAACACGCAGCGTCTCTTCACATGCAAGAACTCTTGGAGTCGAGTTAATGATCCATTTGGTGTGTCTTAATCAGGCTTTAGAGGAAGCTGAACAGCTTGTGAAGCAGTTGGCTCAACATTCCGATGAAAATGTTTCTTATGCAGTTCTAACCCTATTAGCTGTTCTAGTGTCTAAAGGTAAATTGGAAGATCTAACGATCCGTTTGTGCACTTCCTGGCTCTATTATAAAGATAAAGATTACAATAAAAATAAAGGTGCGCTCATTTCCAAGCTGGCTCAAGACATTCTTATTTTTTTTATCCATCAAAACAAATATTTAGAACGCATAAAGCAGGGAATCTGGAGTGAAATAAAAACAGCAAAAGCGACTCCTGATCAGCATACCCAAATGTTGAACCAGAATCATTTATGCCTTATTCTCAGAGAGCTTGTCTCCCACTCAACTGCTTATCCGGAAGCGATCAAATTTCTAGAGCATGAAGGCCTTGAAAAAGGGGCTAAAAATCGCTTCCACTTATTGATTGAATTAGCCAAAAAGGGACAAGGCCTTGATTTCGCTGTTAACAGCTTTCACTCCTTGATAAAACCTACAGATATCTTGCTTCTCGAACAGGCTGCATGGTTGAGAAAAAAACTGATTTCGATTGCTCCTCAATTAGAGGATCATCTGCCACATGTTCCGATTAAAACAAAGTTAGATCCCTTTAATCCCGAATTTAAAGAAAAAGGATCTTTTTTGGAGGATATTATTAAGAAATACGCAAAGACACCTATGTCTCTAAGGAACCCATTAAAATATAATTTTAATTATTTAAATTAGAGTAATAATGGATTGATAAGTTGTTCATGCTGTATGAGTAATTTAATCTCTCATTTCTCGAGGATTTATGAAACTTGCAATTGTTGGCGCTAATGGCACAGTTGGTCGTCAGATCACTTTAGAAGCACTTTCTAGTCGATGAAGTCGAGCAGTCGCAGCATTTGCGTCAACGTTTTACTGTCGGCTATTAACTCTTTAGAAAAATTTCTATTTACCTCTCTTCCTCTTTTCGGTATGCATGAGTAAAACGAAAGGGGTTAAAGATGGATCAAGAGCAAAAGTATTCTATTGTTGTTATAGGAGCTGGGGCAGGAGGATTAGTTGTAGCGATTGGAGCTGCCAAAGCGGGAAAAAAGGTTCTGCTTGTCGACAAAGGCAACTGGGGCGGCGACTGCACAAACTACGGCTGTATTCCGAGTAAGTCTTTGATTTCAGAAGCGCATAAAGCACACGCTAGGGAAGGATGCCAGCATAATGGCAATCCGGCGGCAGCTTTGGAATATACGCGTCACATTGTTTCATCTGTTCGGCATCATGAAGAGCCTGAAGCTTTGAAGAAAAAGGGTGTTGATACGTTGACAGGAACAGCCTCCTTTTTAGATCCCTATACGATTGCGGTGACGGATCAAAATGGGACTGTCACTAAAGTTAAAGGCGATCAATTTGTTATTGCGGCAGGCTCTAAGCCATTTATTCCTGAGATTGAAGGTTTAGATAGCATTCGATACTACACCAACGAGTCTATTTTTTCTTTGCAAGAGATTCCTAGGCATTTGGGTGTATTGGGCGGAGGCCCTATTGGATCGGAGCTCTCGCAAGCCTTTCGACGTTTAGGGGCAGAAGTTTCTATCATTCAATCAGCCCCTCATCTTTTGCAAAAAGAAGAGCCTCAGGCGCAGGCGGTGATTGAATCAGTCTTTCAAAAAGAGGGCATCTCGCTCTATTTAGGTTATCGTCTATATAAGGTTGCGCCTATAGAAAATGGCATTTGTTTGAATTTTCGCCATAAAGAGAACAACGAAGAAAAAAGAATCGAGGTGTCGCATCTTTTGATTTCTTCGGGCCGTAGACCTCATTTAGATGAGCTTCATTTAAAAAATGCGGGCGTAAAACACTCACCCAAAGGAATTGAGGTCAATGCCTATGGGCAGACATCTCAAAAGCATATTTGGGCTGTAGG
Organism: uncultured bacterium; assembly: GCA_964654295.1. GTDB lineage: Bacteria > Chlamydiota > Chlamydiia > Chlamydiales > JABDDJ01 > CAZZJE01. The sequence continues at coordinate 2,219 of CAZZJE010000062.1, forward strand.
AGATGCCGTTGGACGAGCTATTTTTACTCATGTCGCAGAAAATGAAGCTCGAACAGTTTTGAAAAATTTGATTTTGCCCTGGCCATTACGATTTAAAATTGACATTCATCAGCCGATTCCGAGAGTCACTTTTACTGATCCTGAAGTAGCTAGCATTGGTTTGCTAGAATCTGAAGCTCTGCATCGTTATGGTGCTAACCAGGTAGCCGTTTACGAAGTTTCATTAGCGGATGTTGACCGTGCGATTACAACAGGACGCACGGAAGGATTTGTTAAAATTATTACCAAAAAGTGGAGCAGCCATATTATTGGGGCGACGGTGGTGGCGCCACGGGCTGGGGAGATGTTGATGGAGATTTCGACAGCGATCCATGCCAAATTACCCCTTCGCAAGTTAGCAAGCTTAATCCATCCCTATCCCATTTACAGCCATGCCATTCGCAAAGCAGCTGATGGGTGGTTAACTAAAACTGTGTTGGGATCATTTAGAAGGCAGTAAGTGATGGATAACCCTAATGAGCAGCAGCCAAAAATGCCTTCTATATGGAAGCGTTTGCTGCCATTAGGGATGATCATTGGCTTATCTTTAGCACTATACCTTTTGGGAATCACAGACTATATTCGTTTTGAAGCCATTCAGGAGCATCACGCTTATTTAGAAAGTTTTGTAGAAGAGTATCCCCTACTATCTATTGCTATCTATATAGGCAGTTACATCTTGATGACAGCGCTATCTATTCCAGGGGCAACACTTTTGACATTATTAGGCGGATTACTTTTTCCTTTTATTTGGGGGCTTTTATATGCCGTTTCAGGAGCAACTTTAGGAGCTATTTGTCTCTTTTTAGCGGCTAAGACAGCGTTAGGTTCCTCTTTAAAATCAGAAGTGAGACCCTATTTGGCTAAATTTCGAGCTGGGTTTCACGATCATGCAGCGAGTTATTTACTTTTTTTACGTCTTGTCCCTATTTTTCCATTTTGGCTTGTGAATCTAGGTTCAGCTTTTGTAGGAGTTTCTCTATTTACCTTTGCTTGGACTACTTTTATAGGGATTATGCCAGGAGCATTTGTTTACATCCAAGCAGGTGCAGGATTAAGGGAGATCTTAGAACGTGGGCAAGAGTTCTCTTTGATGACGCTTTTAAATTTACATACGCGCATTGCATTAATTGGACTGGGGCTGTTAGCTTTATTACCCATATTGGTGAAGCAGTGGCCTCAGATAAAGTCTTATTGGAAAAAGCCGATAATTTGATTATCAGAAAGAGAAAAGCTGAAACTTTTCTAAGCAATGGTTAAAACATGATAGACAGCTATTATCGCTCAAGATTCCAGAGTTTGTGTATTGATCCTGTCGTGAATTATTTAGACACCTATCGCTTGCATCCGATGCTCTGTACAGGCGCTGCTCTGCTTTTAGGAGTTTCTACTTTACCTCTACTAGCCTTTGGCTATAGCGAGCTTGCTGCTGTATTGCTATGCGTTTCTGGCTATCTCGATGTTTTGGATGGCTCTCTAGCTAGAAAGCAGGGGATGGCCTCTCCGTTAGGGGCTTTAGTTGACATTGTTTCGGATCGCATTGTGGAGGCTAGCGTGATTATTGGGCTATTTTTATATGCGCCTGAGTCGCGAAGTCTTCTTGCGTTGGGGATGATGGCTTCGGTATTAGTTTGTGTGACCTCTTTTTTAGTGGTGGGCATTTTTGCAGAAAACAGGGGTCAAAAAAGTTTTCATTATAGTCCAGGCCTAATGGAGCGTTCGGAAGCCTTTATCTTTTTTAGTTCGATGATCCTGCTGCCCAGCTATTTCAATTACATCAGTTTATTATTTATTGTACTTGTCATCTGGACAGCAGTTGTGCGGGTTCTCGAGTTTGCTCAGATAAGGGTTGTTAACGAGTTTTTTCTAGAGAGTAGTGTTTCAGAGGAGGAGTGAGTTAACAATCCAGCCATCACCTCTGACAGATCATTTTTAGAGGGTAGATTTTTTCTAAAGTTATAGAGTATTAGGCTAAAGCGGGTTAGGAAACGACTGTGAGGGGAGTGTGAGAGATAGGAGCCTGCTCTGACGAGCGAGGCTCCATTTAGGAGGGCTATAATTAGAAGTCGTAACGAACGCCCAATGTGATCGGGAAGGATACGAGATAGCCTGTATCTCCGATGCTTACATTAGTAATGCCACCTACGAGAGGAGCATTGATTTCGTTATTGTCGTTGCCTCTGAATCCGTGTGAAGCGACGGCTTCAAGAGTAAGAACAGCATTCCAGTTGTCGCAGAATTTGTAATTCAAACCAATTTGTGCACCAACGCTTGGACCGCACTGATTACGATGGTAGTTGAATCTCTCTTCGAAACCGAATGGACCTGTTACGCGTGCATGTACACGGTGGTGGTCGATAAAGCCTGCCTTAAACCCGATAAAAGGAGATAGGCCGCAGAACCATTCACAGAAGAAGTAGCGAGCGCCGAGGTAACCAGCCCAAGCTTTGTAGTCATCAAATCTTTGATGGAACGTATATGGACCGCCATCAAGATGTCTGTGCTTGCCATCGGCATGGTACCAGTCAAATTCTAAAAAGAGTTGAGCATGGTCGGAGAAGTTGTAGCTAAGTTCAGCTCCTACTGTCCATGGTGTGTCAAAGAGCGAATTAAAGCTTGGCACACGGCCGTTAGAGTATACGGGAGGGAAGACTGCTGGGTTAGTTAACCAAATGCGACCTCTGTGGTTAAAATGGGTTGGGGCCCATCCAGCTTTAATTTGAAGTCCGAATGATCCTGCGCATAGA
>CAZZJE010000062.1:5014-10790 GCA_964654295.1 uncultured bacterium
TAGAGGTCCTTCGCAGCAGTAATCATCGCAGTAGTCATAACAGCAGTCGTAGCCATAAGCTTCGACTTTATTAGCTGTAAAGGATGTGCATAGGCCTAAAGCTAATATAAGCCCTGAAATCCACTTTTTCATTTTGGTTAACTCCTCAATTAGGTTCAAACAAAATCAATAATTCATTTAAATAGCCTTTTTCCTACTAGATACTTTAACCCTTGATTTTGGTCAAAAAGATTTTATAAAGATCGAATTTCCGAGGGCATAGAGCATCGATTTGCATTTATGCAAGGTCTCTTCATATTCATTTTTTGGATCGGAATCTGCAATAATAGCCCCGCCGACTTGCATATTCCACTTCCCATTTTGATAGACTAGTGTACGGATGGCAATATTGAAATCAAAGGCACCGTTGCTAGAGATATAGCCGATCGAGCCTGTATAGATGCCTCGGGCTCGCTGCTCTAAGCTATTTATCGCCTCTATAGCACTCAATTTAGGACATCCGGTGACAGATCCGCCGGGAAAAAGAGCTTGTAATAGCTCTACAGGGTGAAATTGAGGGAGAGGTTTAGAAATGATTAGAGAGTGCAGGTGAAAAACATTTTGAAAAGCTTCGACAGATTGTAAGTGTTCGACAGCGATGCTTCCAAATTCTGAGACCTTGCCAAGGTCATGGCGCATTAAATCAGTGATCATCATTAGCTCAGCGCGCTCTTTTGGAGAATCGAGTAGAGCGTTTAGAAGAGCTTGGTCTTCCGCCTCATTTTTTCCACGAGCAGCAGTTCCTTTGATAGGCCTTGTTTCTAGTCTTTTGGAGCGATGAAGCAGCAAGCGTTCAGGCGATGAGCTGACAATTGTAGCAAAAGGAAAGTGCATGTAGGCAGAAAAGGGAGCGGGATTTAGCGTATGTAATCGGCTGAACACCTGAAATGGCTCGTAGGGGCTTTTCCAGAAAGAGCGATGGGAAAGATTAATTTGATAGCAATCGCCTGCATAGATCCACTCTTTTGCTTCTTTGACTTGATGACAATAATGTTCTAATGAAGGGGGAGGTTCGAGGCACTTCCCTTTTAAGGAACTCTTGTTTGTTTGATGATGGGGAAGATTTTTTAACCAGTTCAAAAATCCTTCGCTAGTCATACAAGCATAGGGCAAATCGGACTGTTGTTTGAACCAAGATTTATTGATCTTTACGTAGGCAGAGTGTGTCAAGTGCTCATAAACTATTTGAATCGCGCTGCGTTGAAAATAGGCATCGGGAGTTTCAGATTGAGCTAAGGTTAAATGTTTGTCTGGATCGCTCCATGCCCCCATCTCATAACCGCAAAAGCCCATCCATTCGGGAAAGTGTAAACTATTTTTAACAGAAGAGTCTATAGTCAGATAATATTTTAAAGTTTGCCAAGGCGAAGACACAAGAGATCTAAAAGTTGGCGCATGATAGCGCCAGTGAGTGAGTTGGCCCCTCGCTAGCGTCAATGTTTCCAGAGGAAATAGTCCCATCCAGCTATATTCACTGCTGCTGTAGTTTCCGCCGGATAGGAGCAAAATTGTTCCTTCCCTTTGAGCGAATGCTTGGGCAAGGTTTAATAACGCTTGTTGGTTGAGGCTGGGGATGTGAAAGGTAAAGGTTTCTTGCAAAGTCTATTAAACTGTTAAATAGGAATTTGTTTGGTATCCCAACATCTCGACAAGTCGAGATGAGCAAAAAGCGGCGACAAGTCGCCGCACTCCAAAAGAAGTTTTTTGACAAAGACCTTTCTCCAGCAGATAAGGTAGCTTATGGAAAAGCCTTTAAAAAGGCTATCCATGTTCTTGAGCATTACAAGCCCTAGCTGACTAATTAAGCATCCACAGCTGCTTGAACGATCAGCCTAGCTGCTTCAGAAGCGTGACGCAGGCTTAACGATTGCGGTGTCAGACGTGATTTTTCATAAAGAGATTCTAAGTCTTCAGCTTGTTGGAGTAGGATTGCGCGTGCACGACGCAGGGCATCCTTACGTGGCTGTTCAGAAATATAGTGGCGCATCACGTGGCGCAACATTTGCCATTCGCTAGAAATCAGCGATTCTGAGCAAGTTTCATCACTTTGAGGCAGAGGCTTAAGTTCTGGGAAGTAGTAGGCAAATTTTTTGATCTGTTTGGCTAGATCTTGGGCTGTCGAATTAGCCCAGACAATGGCTTCAAGCAGATTGACAGAAGGATGGCGATAGTGGCCATGTACACCTGTGCAGGCGCACTCTCCAATTGCTCTTAGGCGCATGAGAGAGGTTTGCCCTACTTTGTCGACGGCGATGCCTCCATTGCAAGAGATCTGGTCACCCGGTGTTGTATGTTGTTGGATTTGGTGGAGACGGATTAAGCGAGCTCCGGCGCGAGCCGCTAGGGCTAGGCCGCGTCCATCAGCATGGGGCTTATTGCGTGAATTAAAGAGATCATTGACTCCCGCTGTGGCCAAGATTGTCTCTTTGGCTAATAGAGCAATGATTTGACCATTTTGTTGATCCAGAACGTAGAGACCCAAGCAGGTCGGTTTTTTGTAGAGATCGGCGCTATTGCGGGAATGTGCGGCAAGGGTGATCAATTGGACAGGAAGATGGTTTGTAAGCAACTGGATATTAGGCAGCTGTTGCAGCTTCTGTTTCACACTGGATAGGATATGTTCGGCTGTATGCTCGCCTGCTTTTAAAGTACGAGGGATAGAGTGCCCCTCTTCTTGATGCAGGACTAAGCGACCGTTCTCATCGCGATCAAAATGGAACTGCAGCTCCTGCACGAGCCATTTTTCTACACATGTTGCCCCTTCTGTCGTTAGATGCTCCAAGGCTCGCGGGCAGCTGTTTGTACCTCCGATGCGTTTAAGGTCTTCACATTGCAGCTCTTTGCTATCGCCCTCGCCCTGATATAAAATTCCTGAGGAGGCAAGTTCGGAAGGACGCTCTTCCCAATCAGGAGCCACAAGGGTCACCTTAACTCCTTCTTTAGCTAATGCTAACGCAGCCATACAGGCGGCGATGCCGCTACCCAGAATCAAAGCTTCCGTTTCTGTTTCCATGAGACCATTTTCCTCGACCTAAAAATTTGGGACTGCCAACTAATGGCACTGATCATACAATCTTACCAAAAGTGAATCAAGCTCCTAAAAAACAACCCCTTTATAGACGAGTGCTTTTTCGACATCTAAAGTGGCTAGCTGCCCCTCTTTTAACACTTTTAGAGCAGAATCTGCTCGGATCAAGGCACTCTTGCCAAGTTTTTGCGCCATCTCTAATAAAAACCGTTCTGATTCGCTGTCGTGAACATGGTTTTCTAGGATAATTCCGGAAGCCTCTTGGATAAGTGGCAGGTAGGTTGGGTCGCAGCGTGTGATCACGAGCAGCTGGTTTCTTACCTGGTAAGGCTGTTTAGAATCGGCAGTTAAAGCGATGGAGATATTGCCATAGACTCTTACTCCGGTCGCTTGATGGCCGCGGACTAGAACATCTCCAATGCTTTCTACCATCATCATATTGGTTGTCCCTGACACACCAAAAGGAGCACCTGCGGTGACAACGACCAGATCTCCATATCCAACTAACCGATGAGCCAGCGCATAGGTGCCGAGGTGGGTAAAGCTCTCTTCGACAGTCTGACATACCTCGCCTAATACGGGAACGGCACCCCAAACGAGAGCCATCTGATGGAACGCTTTGGCATGGGGAGTCATGGCAATGATTGGCATACGAGGCCTTAGGCGAGAGAGCAGGCGGGCTGTGCCTCCCATTTGAGTAAAGGCAAAGATGGCCTGGGCACCGGACGAGTAGGCTGTTTTTACTGCCGCAAGGGTCAAAGCGGAAGGGACATCATGGTAGATAATGGCAGAATGTTGCGTAAAGAATTGGCCGTAATCAAAATCTTCTTCCGCCTGTTGAACGATACTTCGCATGACTTGGACAGCTTCGATGGGATAGTTTCCAGCAGCCGTTTCGCCTGAAAGCATGACAGCTGAGGTGCTATCATAGATTGCGTTGGCAACGTCTGAAACTTCAGCGCGTGTGGGTCGAGGATTTTGGATCATCGACTCAAGCATCTGTGTGGCTGTCACTGAGATTTTGCCGGCTAGATAGCTTTGGCGGATCATTCTTTTTTGCAGGCGAGGTACTTGGCTGATGGGCACTTCGACTCCAAGATCTCCTCTGGCAATCATAATACCATCGGCGACTTGGATAATACTGTCAAAGTTTTCAACTCCTTCATGATTTTCAATTTTGGCTAAGATTAAAATATCGCTCTTATTCTCTTCTGCCAAAAGTTTCTTGATCTCCATCACATGGTCGGGCGAGCGAACAAAGGAGGCGGCGATGATATCGATATCTTGGTGGCATCCAAAGCAGATATCATCGATATCTTTGGGAGTGACTGCTGGCAAATTAAGGGTTGCGTAGGGAACGTTGACACCTTTGCCTGAGCGAATTTTCCCTCCATTTTCAATCTCGACGATGACGCCGTCAGGAGTTTTTTCAATTAGGTGTGAAGCAATGTAACCATCGTCGAACAAGATTCTTTGTCCAACTTCCAAGGAGCTTAAGACATCTCCGGGGCGAATGGTGGCTCGCTGTTCATCTCCCTCCACCTCCTCTTTTTGCAGAAGCCAGCGCTGCCCTTTTACTAGCATGACCTCATTATTACGCATGCGGCCGAGTCTGATTTCGGGCCCCTTTGTATCGAGCATAATGGCTAAGGGCTTACCCGTCTGCTGGCGTGCTTGTTTGAGGAGTTGGATGACTTCGCCGTGGGAGTCGTGGGTACCGTGGCTGAAGTTTAGCCTGGCGACATTCATGCCTGCTTCAATGAGCCCTAAGATTTTTTCAAAGGTATTGACAGCTGGTCCAATCGTGCAGATGATCTTGGTTCGAATCAACATAGCTCTCTTCTCCATCGATTGACAACCTGCTTAAATAGAAAAAACTGAAAAAAAGTTTTCTTAAATATATCAAAAAGTTCAGAAAAAATCCAGTACAAGAGAGAAACAAATTTAATAAACGAAAAGCAAGTTACAACGACTGATTAACTGAAGATTTTTAAGCTCTTTATTAGGAAACAGGTAGTAGATTGGGTGAAAAACTCTCACCTAAAGTTTACAGCCCTAAATAATGTAAAAATATTCTTTACTCTTTCTTTGAAATTTTCATAAAATGAAAGAGGATCTGATCCTAACAATTTGGAGGCATTATGCATGCACGATTGAGCAGTTTGGTATTAACAGCTCTATCTGCCCTCTTTCTTAAAGGGATCGCGGGATTGCAAGCCCAAGTAGAAGAGGTTACTTTTACTTGGCAAACGCCTCTATGTCCAGTTTCTTGCGAGCAGCTTTTACAAAGAGAGTTATCTAAAATTAATGGCGTGGCCAAGATTACCCTTACTCCTGGAGCAGGAGCTGCAGCTTTGGAGTGGAAGCCGAATGTTCCTTTTAGCTTCTTTCCATTAAACGCCGCCACGCGCATGGTTGGTATTCGCATACATAACGTCCATGTCAAAGTACATGGAACCATTCAAGGAGGAAACAACTACTCCATGCAATTGCGTTCTGATGGAGATGGAACGCTTTTTAATTTAATTTCACCCCCTGCCATGCAGCCTGACCAAGCTGTTGCACTCTATAATCCTCAAGCCTATCCCCTCTCTGAACCCCTACGTTTACAATTAACGGAGCAGATGAGAGTGAGACAGCCTGTTACCATTCAAGGCAATCTCATGGAGCCTGAACACGCCCCGCCTCTATACTTGATCGTTGAAAGTG
>CAZZJE010000063.1:0-5836 GCA_964654295.1 uncultured bacterium
TACGTGGAGAGTAAAGAGTGTAATATCTTAAAGGCCCTTTTCGACCGTGGCTATGGTTTGATGCATGTACGTGCAAAGAGTCGGGTTAACGAAAAAGTTGCTGTCGACTATCTGGTTGGCAAAATGCGTGGCTCATTAAGTTGCGACCCTAACCTCTATCCTAAGTTACTCCTTTCACAACTGCACAACCCTGCTTATTGGAACAACTTTGCCTTTGAAGTTAGCCGGCAGATGAACAGAGTGTTAAAAAAATATTATCAAAACAATCCTCTTGCCAGAGCCATGTTAGCTTTGACGCAAGAGCTCTCCATCCAGCAGCTGCCTAGCTGGATTGATACGAACATGAGGCCGTCGCCTCTAAAAATTTTCCGTCTCTGGATGCGCCTTCAAAAGCATCAAACCTCCATACACTCCATCGAATTTTTACGTACACAAGCACGTTTGCCTGCTGACTTAATCGCTGCATCACTTGGTTTAGGTGCCCTTTTATCTTTATGCCTAAGACCTCCCTTAACCCCTGAAGATTCTGAACCTGCTGTTACATTAATTAGCAGTGAGCAAAAGCCGACTTTAAAGCTAAAGCTGCCCATAGAAAAAAGTGCTTACTGCTTGCTTCCCCTCATGTTGAATGAGTGGATGGATGCTCTCTTCCTTACCGATTTTTATAGCTTACAACCTGAAGTAGCTGCCATGCTATTTGAGCAGACATTACTCTGCCTACCCACTGAATTAAAAAAAGGACAAAATGTTTTACAGCTTGATCCTGCAGCTTTAAATGGAATCGACTGGACGCTTCTTCAAGAAGAAATCCATTATCTCATTAATTCCGACATTCCGTTCTTAAACCTTGCAGGAGCTATTCTATTAATGGTGGGCTGGTCTTCAGGAAGAGTCGATATGATCCACCCTCTTATCATGAATGCGCTGCCACAGTTATTATCCTCTGATCGCCCAAAGATGCATCAAATTGCTAATTTAATTGCAGAACAGATCGCTGATGTTAAGCTGAGTTTTGTAGCTAATAAAGCAAAGACAAGGTCAGAGATCACCTATCAGCTCTTTTGTGATCTTTCGATGAGCCCGCTTCCCTATATTTCCAGCATGCTTTATCAATACTTCCCTTGGGTCAGTCAAGAGGCTTTGCAGCCCCATCACTTAAATCAAACGGCACAACTGATCGAACGCTTAAGTCTACATCACATAGATAAAGCCTTAGACTGCCTCTTTTACCTAATCGATAGATTAGGATTAAACGAAGCAAGGCTTCCGCTACTTGCCCTGGCTGAAAAAATTGTTTTAAGAGTCGCCGATTCCCCTGTCCCTACTCACCTGGCAATCCATCTCAATAACCTCATTTATGATATCCATGTTGCAACGCGTCAAGGAATTGATCCAGGTTCTTACCTCACTAACCGAACAAAACTTTTAGATCTATGCCTCTCTTACCTTGCTTATCCAGTTAAAAATATTGAGGAGACTTTAAATATCTCTTCATTAAAAGCCGTTGAAGCCACTCCCGCCATTGCTGCTTCTGACACTCAATCTAACTCTTTCGATACCTCATGGGAGACTCTTTCGTTTGAACTTGATCAACTGAATCAGCAAAAAGAGCCGATTAGCAAGGAGTCGGGAAAAAAGTTACTGCAGCTCTTCTACCAGATGCCAAACCATCAAACTGATCTTAAAGTAAAGCTTGCAGAGTGCTTGTTAAACCGCTTTTACCGTATCAAAGAAAAAAGCGGTAAAAACCTTTCTATCAGTCATCTGATACAATGCCTAGACGCCCTTCTTCATCAAAAAAATGACTCTCAAGAATATGCAGAGCTGATTTTAGCCTGCTTAAAAGCCATTAATCCGCATCTCTTGACATTACAGCATGATCTTGTTGCGCAATTACAAGCTCGTCTACCTAACCTATTGCAAGCATTCGAAGAAAAATCGATCCATTTAAAAGATGTTCTTATCGCTCTATCCGCTTATAGCACAGCAATAAAACTGCCCGCAAAAACTTGTCAACGTCTATTAAAGGCAGGGATGCTGTATTCTCGTACAGCGGACAAGAGGGCAATCTATCAAGCCATCACCTCTTTTAGAGAACAGATCGATCCTGCAGAGCGCCCACGCATTGCTTCCCTGATTCTATCTAACCTATCTAAGCAGCAGCAAAGAATTGCTAAAGTTTGGCTCCCAGACCTTCATCTCTCAACCGATCAGCCTATCGAAGTCTACCAAGCAATATGGCAAGCCGTTGCACCGCTTCTCTCAACCCGCCGTTTGAGCCAACAAGCTAATTTGCGCCTCATGCAACTGATCAAACATCTCTTAGATCAAACAAAAGTTAATCAGAGCTTCTCTGCAGAAGAGGTCGAGCAGCTGGTTATATCAATCATGCAGCATGGTTATAAGCAGAGTGAAGTCTATGATTTACTGATGCATGCTTTTAAAGCTCAAATTCAATCGGATAACCTCTTTGAGCTGGCGATAGATCTACTAGAGCAGCGTTTTAATGAGCAGGAAGATAGCAAAGTTGTGGCACAAGATCTAATTTTGCTCATGCAAACCTCTTCGAAGCCTTTAAATCGCAAGCGGCAACATGACTTTATCTTACCACTTTTTGAAACGTTATTAAGCGAGGCAAAGGCCCTGACAGAAGAGCTAAGAGAATCACACCTTTCAATCGCATTACAAATCGCTTCTCAAGTTACAGCTTCCGCTTCTAAAGAATCAGTTAGGAAAAGGTGGCTCAATTGCTTAGAGCTTGCCAACCAATTGATCAATAAAGAATCTCATAGAAGCGCATTGATTGAACTAAAAGCTTTGTGTCGAACGAGCACAGCTTTAATTGCAGAGACACGGCTTAATGTGGCAGAGCAATGGATTGAGCGCGGCTATCTCTCTGCAGCGATGATAGAAATGGACCCCTTGCTCGAAGGGTCGGGGTTGACTACAGAGATTAATCAGCGCATTAGAGCTTTAGTTTACCGATGGATAGATAAGCTATTTGACCAGCAAGATCCCTCTCTGCTTGACCTGCAGCTTGTTAATCCCCTTATTCAAAAAAGTGAGCCGCAACTAGCTTTTTATATTCTTGAAAAAGCTACCGCGAAAAATATGGCTCTTCCTAAATTCCTGCAAGCAGCGATAGTGAAGAATGTTGTCAGTAACTTCGATACGATTACAAAAATTCCAGTAGAATTAATCTCTCTATTTCTAAACCTTGTGATTGCTTGTGAACCAACAGCATATAAGCGATCTGTTTTAAAGCTTATAGAACTACAAAAAGATAATTTATCGCACCTCAAAGCTGATTTACTAGAAAATCGATTAGCTTTAGAGATTGAATGGACGAGCGCAGAAGCCCACACAATTATCCAAGCGATACAACAGATTCGTTGCGACAATCAGACAACGGATCAAGAGCAAAAAGTTGCTGTCAAAAGCCTGCAACGACTGTTAACAACATCCAATTTCATGCGAGCTTTGTTGCAAAACATGAACTTTGTTCTATTTTCATCTTGTGAAAGTCAAGAAAAAGAGCCGTTACTCCAAACGATCTGGAAAAGCTATTTGAAAAATGGATGTGTTCATCTCTCAAGTCTAACTGGCCCTAGCAGTAAAACAATTTCGATACTTCTTGATTTAGTCTCAAAAAGAAGCAGCTATCAGATCAAATTAGAAGATGCTTGGAAGATAGTAAGACTGTTACATCCCTATTTAACAGAAACTGTCACTCAAACTTGGGAAACGTTGCTATTAGATCTTTTTAAAGAGGGGTCGAAAGAGTTGCAATCTGACATTGTTGAACAAGCGACAAAATGGAAAAAATTAAATCCAGGGGTAAAAAAGATTCTGGAATCATCCGATCCTTTATCAGCAGAGGATATTTGTGGGCGATCTCGTATCGCCCTTAAACGCTTAATTCGATTATGTGCAAAGAGAAAAACTTCGCTAGAGAGCAACCATTGGACCGCCATCTTATCTCGCCTCGGATATGAATCGATCTCCTCAAAAGCACGCCATCATCTGCTTGATTTATGGAAAGAGACCTCATTTGCACGTATTCCTCTGGCAAAACGTTTGAAAGAGAATCCATCACAACTGCTGATTGAGATTGAAGCAGCCTTTGCCGCCAACTACACCCCTCTGATTAAATCTTATTTAAGTAACATGCACATGATAAAACAGCTTTTCGAAGAGGCAAAATCGGAAGAGACACTTTTTGAATTAACACAATCTCATGCCTATTTTCTAATTGCCAAGCATCTGATCGCTGAAAAATCTCTAGAAAAATTAGTTTATTTTTCTAAGATACAGATCTATTTTTCCATTGAGGAAGAGCAAAGAGATTTATTGGTTAAAGATGTGCTTGCTTTAGCTGTGTTATTACGCGACTCCCCTAATCAACACGAGCGTCGTCAAGCCTTTTTCTGCTTAAGCCTCGCGGTTCAATGGTGCTATTATAACGATGACAATGACAGTGAAACAGGATACTATAAAGTTGCTTCTAGTCCCGACAAGCCAATAGAATCCACTAAAGAGGGTCTGGTCTCCAAAGAATTATTAGGAAATTTAACAAAATGGTTTCCAAGCGGAACAAATATTGAAAATTCGCTTCTTCTTTTTGTCTTTGTTTTGACTCTAACTCAACAATCGTGTGAAGTGGGCTATGCGGTGAGAAATGGAGACTCTTCGCAATCTCTCCAATCAAGCTTCATCCATCGATTATTGCCTACAGCAGAGCAAAAAGCACAGCTCGTTAACTGGTGTCTTGATGGATACACACAAATCAGCAGTAGGAATGCAAGTTGCCAAAAGCAGCTCTGCTCACACCTCATAAAAATTCTATTGAATACAATTCAGTTCATTTTTGATTGTGGCCAGCAAGATGAGACTGTAGAACAGTGTAAAAAAATAATTCCTAAGTGCTTCGAAAAAGCTAGCAAAACCGTTGGCTTCTATAAAGCGATCAACAAAGACAACTTTCCAGAGAACTTATGCCAACTAGTAGGTCATATCTTGCTGATTGCAGCAAAAAGCGATTTAAAACATGCTTCCAACGCGTTTTTATTTGCATTAAAGGAGTGTAACCTTCATCAGTGGTTTAGAGAGCAAGATCTCGATGCCTTCTGGGCTAATGTTCTTTATAATGAGTTGAGCGATATTTTAGTTCCAGAAATCGACCAGGAAGAAGTTAACGAAGAGTTGCGAGGCTATGCGGATCCCTTACAGTTAACAGAAAATCAGATTGAATCTTTTGTGATATCTATTCGAGATTTTCTTAGTCAAAAGCCCAAGCCACTGCAGAGGCGTTTAGAAGACCTCATCCGACGTAGTGAAAGCGGCTCAAAAGAGCATCGAGAGATTGTTGAGCGAGCTAAAGCTAAATCTCTTCATACAGATAACACTCATATTGTCACTCCAAAATATTGCGAGGAACTTGTTGCCATTTTTACCGAAAAGAGTTTGGCTCGCTTAGAAAACGTCATTAATTTGTTTGTAGAGAAGCTTCCTGCTCTAGAATTCTATCTATCTAATGATGAGTATGTCGTTTTGTTTACTTTGCTAACTCAAGCTTATCTAGATCTCTTTTTTGTGCATGGCCATGCCATCCGCTGTAGAGATAAAATTTTTGAAGCCTTAGATGCGATCTCCAAAAAGCAAAAACCGATGATGCAAGCGATCGCTTACAAAGAGTGGGACTCCGATATTGCAGCTAAGAATTTTTGCGTTGGGATGTTAAAGGTTTTCTCTGAAAAACAGTCGGTAGCCATCAAATTTTCAGATAAAGGCTTAGAAGTCTTTGTCTCTATTCAAGCCGACCTGCTTAATTTTTTAG
>CAZZJE010000063.1:5846-10759 GCA_964654295.1 uncultured bacterium
CCTAATAAAGCTTCAGGTAAAAAATTGGCTATTGCTGTAGATCGAGTTCAGATTTTCTTTTTCTTAGCAGAGAAATTTTTGGGCCTATACCAGATCACTAAAAATAGAGCGATTAATCAATTTAAGGATCGGATTTTAGAACTAGAAGAGCTGATTAACAATTCGGATTGCTTGAAACTTTGTCCTGAAGTCAATGATTTTAAAAAGAAATGGCAAGAAGTTCTGCCTGAAAGGCCTATTATGCTCTCTTCTATTGTCGTCGCAAATTCAAAATCAACGACAAAAAAGAAAAAGAAAAATAGAAATTAAGGTTCAACATTTTACAGGAGCGTTTACCTAAGAAGAGGCGCATACAAAATAAGCGCTTGAGACTGCCTTTTGCTCAATCTCGACTTGTCGAGATGTTCGTTAGCTTGACGCGTTAATAACTTAAAGAAATTTTAGAGGGGGCTTAATCTTTCGTAGGATTGTCCTTGTTGGATTGGCAAGATTGATTTATGCTGAACCTCTGCATTTTACAATAGGAGGAGAAAGCCATGCGATCTTCTAATCCAGCATTGGGTGACGACACATTCACTCATTTTGATGTCCGTTACGGATCTGTAACTGAGGAGATGACTATCTCTGGGGTGATCAATAAAACTGCCCTCTTGCTGCTATGCGTGATGCTAAGTGCAGGATGGGTCTGGGGCCAATTTATTAAGGCTCATTCCGACACATCAGCCGTCTCTATGTGGATGATGATTGGAGCAATTGGAGGATTAATTTTTGCCATTGTAACCATCTTCAAAAAAGATTGGGCAGCAATTACAGCACCTATCTATGCTCTATTGGAAGGTCTCTTTATCGGAGGCATTTCGGCGATTTTAGAAGCCAGTTACCCCGGCATTGTCATCCAGGCAGCAGCCCTAACCTTTGGTACACTCTTTGTCATGTTGGGTGTTTACCGTTCGGGAATCATTCCAGTCACCGACAAATTGAGAATCGGTATTGTGGCTGCCACTGGAGGCATTGCCTTAGTCTACTTTATAGGCATTATCTTAAGTCTATTCGGAATCAACGTCTCTTTTATTTATGGAAACAGCTGGTTTAGCATTGCGTTTAGCTTGGTTGTGGTCGTTGTAGCCGCGTTGAACTTCGTCTTAGACTTCGACTTCATCGAACAGGGTGTAAAAGCGCGCGCTCCTAAATATATGGAGTGGTATGGAGCCTTTGCCTTGATGGTCACACTCATTTGGCTCTACGTAGAATTTTTAAGACTACTCTCTAAGCTTAGGAGCCGTTAAATTCCCCCAGGGGCTGGCCTAATAAACAGCGGATCTCCAGCCCCTCCTTACCCAAACGAATCAGATCTTCCGATAGCGTTAAGCGTCCTGGCTCAAAAAGAAGCACGAGGGCCGATCCTCCAAAAGCAAAATAGCCCTTTTCAGCCCCTTTTTGATAGAGCGTATGAGGGGTAAAGGTTTGTGCAATCGTTCCTACCGCTGTTGCGCCTATCTCAACATATTGAATCGTTCCAAATTGCTCTGTCCTCAGCTCTGTCACCATCCGTCTGTTTTCACAAAAACGTTTGAGACTTTTTCTGACAGAGAGTGGATTAACCGAATAGAGATAGCCATTGATCAAGCGACTATTCATTGGAAGAGAGAGTGTTGGAAAATGGAAGCGATGATAGTCGCTAGGACAGAGCCTAGCCATGACCATCGTGCCATCCGTGTAGCGAGCAGCCGTCTCAGGGTCATCTAACAGAGTAACCAAAGAGAACTTATCGCCTTTGATAGTAAAATCATCGATTTGAGAGAGATTCTGAAAAAATCGATATCTCGCATCTGCCGGAATGACAGCAACCTCCTTATCTTCTGCAATTGGCCGTGCTTCAGGCTTGAGTTTACGTATAAAAAAATCATTAAAGCAGGCAAAGCTTTCAATCGGATCTAAAAATTCCTGGGGATTAATCCCATAGCTACGAATAAACGGAGCGATCTGAGTCACACTCCAAGGGGTTCGCTGCCACCATCCATAAAGTTTAGAAAAGAGCGGCGAACGAGACGTGATCTCTCTTAGCACCTTTCCAACCGAGCGGCTCTTCCATGTATCCCCATATAATAATTGAATAAACCAATCACCAAAAACTTTTTCTAACTCTTGACAGCCTGTTTCCCGGTCTATGATAACGATTGGTTCCATTAAGATGTCTCGTGAAATTATGGTTGGGGAATTCCGCGCTTTGAGCCCACTTGTCCAAACAACTTGAGCTCTTGGAGAAATTCTTTAGAAAAGAGCACTTCTAATCGATAATCTTCTATCAAGACTTGAAGTTCACGAGCAATTTGAGCTCGTTCATAAAGGGCATCTGACTGCTGTGATGAGGTGGGATCTTGTTGTAAACGTTGATACGTTAGAAGCAACTGGTAAACTTTTTTTTGAGTCTCTAGATTCCGTTGAGTCACTTGCATTAACTGCTCCCACCGCTCAATCTCCTTGGGTGCAGCTGACGTTGGCACTGAAACAGGGGCAACCTCTATATCACGTGTATAGATAGGCGAACAACAACCCATGATCAGTACAGCAAGCCATCCAATTTTCCGCATGCGCTTCCCTCTCGGCTATCTGTCTATAAAGTTTATGCTAGCGTTGCATGCTGTTTGTTGTCAATCATCTCTCTGAAACAATTGATGGTTTTGTTATAATAAGAGGCACTCTTAATTTAATAATTCAATTAATAATCCTCTTTGACGAGTGATGCCACTTATTCTATGTCTGATTTTATTCATCAACCTTACCGCCCTGGAGAAACAATTGCCGCCATAGCCACACCGCCAGGTGAAGGCGGAGTCGCTATCATCCGCGTTTCTGGAAATGAGGCGCTATCGGTAGCCGATAAGCTATTTTCTCGTTCGGTTTATCAACTCAAGAGCCATACAGCCTATTATGGCCATATTCATAATGCGGATGGCGAACGCATCGACTCCGTACTGCTTCTCCCTATGCTAGGCGGGCGCTCTTATACGGGTGAAGATACCGTTGAAATTCATTGCCATGGCGGCGGGCTAGTGACGAGACGCGTTCTCGAAGCGGCTATTCAGGCAGGAGCTCGGGCTGCTCTACCTGGAGAATTTACGTTTAAAGCCTTTATCAATGGAAAGATTGACTTAGCTCAAGCAGAAGCGGTACAGGAGCTGATTGCTGCCCGAAATGCCCATGCCTTGGAAGCTGCCAACAGGCATTTAGAGGGAGCCCTCTCTAAACGCATTCAAGCTTTTCAAATTGCTCTAACAGACACAGCAGCCATTCTTGAAGCCTGGGTAGATTTTCCGGAGGAGGGGCTTGAGTTTGCAACGCAAGAGGAGCTGATTCATTCCGTGCAATCTGTTTTGGATAAGATGGAACAGCTCAACGCGACATTTCATGATGGCCGTATTGTTCATGAGGGTTTAGCTCTCTGCCTTATTGGAGCCCCTAATGTCGGAAAATCCTCTCTGATGAACGCCTTATTGGAAAAAGAGAGGGCTATTGTCTCCCCTATTCCAGGAACGACACGCGATGTCATCGAAGAGGATCTGCGGCTCAATGGTGTCAACTGCCGTTTAGTGGATACTGCAGGCATTCGCGAAGCGACAGAGGCGATTGAGCAAGAGGGCATTCGCCGCACGCATCTTGCCATGGAAAAAGCAGACCTCATTTTATTCTTATTAGATAGCTCTAGAGCAATTACAAATGAAGAATTACACCTATTGGAGAGTTTACCTCAGTCTCGTACAATTGCCATTTGGAATAAAGTTGATCTTCCTCACCCCGACTTACCTCAATTAAACACGCATCATCTAGTTGCGCTTTCAGCCAAAGAGAAAATAGGCATTGAGCAGTTAAAAGAGAAAATTGATCAAGTTGTCTGGTCCAAAGGCAAACCGGGAAGAGAGGAGATCATTTTAACCAACGTCCGTCAACAGGCAGCTCTTCAAGAGGCGATTCAAGCTGCAGAAGCAGTCATTCAAGGTTTGCAAGCATCCCTGTCACCTGAACTCTTAACTTTAGAGATGCGCAGCTGTTTGATTGCTCTTGGAAAAATAATTGGAAGCAATATAACGGAAGATATATTAAGTGCCATTTTTTCAAAGTTTTGTATTGGAAAATGAGAGGTCTATGCAGACTAAAGAGAAAGCAGCTCGCATCCAAAAGATTTTAAACCAGCTCTATCCGGATCCAAAGCCACCCTTGCATCACGAGGATCCCTACACACTTTTAATTGCTGTTTTGCTCTCCGCAAGAAATACAGATGCCCGAGTGAATAGAGTAACTCCTGTCCTCTTTGCACGTGCCAAAACGCCAAAAGAGATGGTCAAGCTCTCCATCGAAGAGATCCAAGAGATTATCCACATCTGCGGCTTAAGTCATGCGAAAGCAACCGCGATTCATCAGTTGTCGAGCAGACTAATTGATGAATTTGGCAGCAAAGTTCCAGCAAATTTTGATGATTTGGAATCTTTACCCGGCGTGGGACATAAAACAGCCTCTGTGGTCATGGCACAAGCTTTTGGCCAACCCGCTTTTCCTGTCGATACACATATTCATCGCTGTGCGGCTAGATGGGGTTTAAGCAGTGGAAAAAGCGTGAAACAAACGGAAACAGACCTTAAAAGCCTCTTTCCAAAGAAAGATTGGGGAAAGCTTCATCTGCAGATGATCTACTTTGCTAGGCAATATTGCCCGGCATTAAAGCATAAACCCGAAAACTGTCCAATCTGCTCGTGGGCGATGGGAAGTAGTGCATAAAAACGTCTAAACTACAGGGCGCTGCTACTGCAGCGGCTTTTTGATGGTATTACCTCTTCCATTCGCCTTTCAAACGTTGTGGATCTTTATCGACAATATGTCTAAAATTACGACCTAGATCTTGTCTCGCCTGCTTCCAG
>CAZZJE010000064.1:0-10674 GCA_964654295.1 uncultured bacterium
AAAAAAAATTTAAAAATTCCTGCTAACAAACCGCCCCCCAAACCCCCCCCACACCCCCCCGCCCCCCACCCCCCCCCACTCCAAAAGATGACCAGAGCTACGGCTATTTCACGCTACAGTTGCCATAAACGCTATTTTTACCTTTAGAACTCCTCGTCGAACTCCTCTTCGATCAAAGGCTCAGCCTGCTTAGGCTCTGGCTCCGCAACCTTTGGTGGCTCAGGTGGCAAAATGTTCTTGAAAATCACATGCACCGAAGCAACATGCAAACCCGTTAAACGACTAATCTCTTGAACCACCCGCGTCTGGATCTCCTCCGCTTTAGCCGGAATAGGAACGCCATAACGAACACTCACCTGGATTTCTACTTTAACAGAGCGATGTTCATTATCTTGATCCGATCGGATGCCCTTGATGCCTTCTGGACTTGTACGACTAAATAAATGGTCAATAAAATTACCTTCAATCAAAGCAATCCCTTCAATGCTTGCTAAGCACTGCAAAACAATCCCTTGAATGACACGGTTTTCAATATCTCGAACAAAGAGAGTCTCAGGATATTCAATCTCTTTTGTGTCAAATTTGCGGACTTCATTTTTATTTTTGGTCTCATTTGCCATAAAGCACCTTCTACGCAGAATCTCGGAATGGTGATTGCTCTAAACATTGAATTCGGTTTCTTTTGCGACCTAAATCCCCAATAGGGTATATCAATAATTAGGCAAGTTGTGTCTATTCTAACACTCTATTTGAATCTCGTCTAGGAAATGGCGTCATTCATTCGATAAGCGCGTCCAACGGAAACTAATTATGCAGACCTATTTAAACATTTTAATTTTGACTTTGATCGGAGGCGTGACAGCCTTCTTAGCCCGTGAACGAGGACGAGATCCTATTTTTTGGTTTTTTATCGGGATACTTTTCAGTGTGTTCGGCTTAATCACGCTTTTAGTGATGCCCGATCTATCTAAAGAGGCTAATAAAGAGGATAAGGATTTGAAAGATATGACAACAAATAAACAAGAGAATCTTTTGCCCAAAAATAGCCCAGCAACCCCCTTGCCGCTACCTCCCGCTTCGCCCTTAGAAAAGCCCCCTTTCCCCACACCCCTATCCGAAGATCAATGGTTCTATATGGATTACCATTGGGAGATGTCCGGCCCTTGGACTTTAACTGAATTTGCAGAGCATTGGAGAAGAGGCGAAATGCCTGCCGAAACGATGGTTTGGAATCCAAATCTGGAACAGTGGACGGCAATTGCTCAGCTGAAAGAGCTGCAAGATTATCTCAATCAGCCCCACCCATAAACATTTAAGGGGCTTCCACTCCTTGTGAAGCCCCTTAAAATCAAATGCTCTAGCTGGGAATTACGTGAACATTGTTATCTAACTCTTGAACGCCTTTGACCTGTCTAATCACAGTCTCAAGTTGTTGCATTTCTTGAGATGTGGAGACAGCGCCTGTTAACGTCACACGAGAGTCTTTAACTTCAATATTAACGCGTCGAGCAGCTAAAGAGAGAGTTTTATTATTTTCAATTGTATAACGGATGCGCTGAATCAATTGCTTATCCGGAATGGAGGAACTATTATCTGCAACACTTGAGGACTCAACATTTATATCTTTTTGGTAATCATAACTAGGATAGGTCGCAGCAATCAAAAAGCTTCCATGTGTGACGAATAATGCCAAAGTGATTGGAAAAAATTTAAAAGTTTTCATTGCGCATCTCCTTATAGTTGAAATAACGTTTCAAATTACGAGACGGCTGTTCTTAAAGTAGTGAGCTAGAAGCTAGCATGGTAGGCAGAATAAGCATGTCAGGATAAAGCGGCGGTCAAAACCGCCGCCTAAAAAACTTAACGACTCATTAACGCATATTGTTTTGGAATGGAACAACACGTGAGCTGCTGTTTGGTGGAGGTGTCGTTGTTGTGGATGGATAAGTTGTTGTTGTCGTTGAAGGATAGGTTGTCGTTGTTGAAGGGTATGTTGAGGTTGTTGTTCTTACAGATGTTCCAGGTGTGTAAGTAGTCGATGGGCTTGGTGTATAGGTAGTTGAAGGAGTATAAGTGGTTGTTGTGCTTGGAGTGTAGTTTGGGTTTGTTGAGCTATATGTTGGCGGATTAGAAGTTGATGTTGATGGGCTTGGTGTGTAACCAGGTGTTGCATTGGTATGGCTAGGAACATACTTAGCATTGCTTGTTGAGCTGCTAGAAGAATTAATGCTGGAACGGTTTGTGTTGCTTGGAATGTATTCGTAGGAAGAGTTTGTGTTTTGGTTGCTGTTGCCAGCGCGAGGAGCGTTCGCACGGTTCGGATTGTTATTTGGATTGTTAAAGCTGTTATTGCGATCGTTTACATTGCTGTTTCGGTCGCTCGCATTAAAATTGCGATTATTTGTGTTTGTGTTTACGTTAGTATTACGATCGTTCATGTTGTCTTGGGAGCTGTAGTCAGCTTGGTAAGTGCTTGTTTTGCTATAGCGAGAAGAGTTTCCTTGCTGGAGATATTCATTCTCTTCAGGGTAGTGTTGAAATTGGCGGGCATTGCGGTTCTGGTAGAACTCCTGCATGCGAATATTTGCTTCTGGGGAGACATACTCGTCGCCGCTGCGATCAACATTTACTTGTTGACGATTCTGTTTGTAATATTGGGTATCTTCATAGTAGCACTCTTGCTGAGGAGCACGGCACTGAGGGCGAACTTGGCAGCTTGGGCAGCCAGGTCCAGCCATTAATGGTGTAGCGACGGTGGCTAGAAAGGCTGCAACAGCGACAGAATAGAATCGATTCATGGTAAATACCTCATGGTTTATGAAATCAGATCATCTGAAAGTAGGTGTAGGCACTTTTAATGTGTACTTCTTACTTTTTTCAAACTGCCTATATGCTAGGAAAAAGTCAAATACTTCTTTTATTTATTCTTTTCTTTCGACTCCGGAATAAACTTCAAAGCAATAGAATTCATACAGTAACGCTCTCCCGTCGGCGGCGGTCCATCAGGAAACACATGACCTAAATGCGATTCACATTGAGCACATAAAATTTCTGTACGAATGCTAAAGAAGCTGCGATCTTCGCGATAAAGTAGTCGATTATTAGAGATAGGAGTAAAAAAGCTGGGCCAGCCAGATCCCGAATGATATTTAGTTCCCGAGTGAAAAAGAGGCAGCCCGCACGCTGCGCAAACATAGGTGCCTGGCTCTTCATGATCGGTATAAAGGCCACAAAATGCCGGCTCCGTCCCTTTTTGACGCAAGACAGCATACTCCTCCTTAGAGAGTCGCTTCTTCCACTCCTCCTCACTTAAATGCAGTTTTTTAATTTCTGACTCTGCTTCAGACATAAAGGCCTCACTCTTGTAACATAGGTTTGTATGATTGAATCCATTCAATTAACTTCCTTCTAATCGTTTTTTTGTTAATTTAAAAGTTAGTTTATTTTATACGGAAATTTTTAACATTGCTTTAACATTGTCAAAAACGTGCAAGGATGAGCTATGAAGCCAACTGTTGAGCAACAGAGATTGCGGATTGGAGAAGTTGTGCCGAACTTTCAGACAGAGTCGACGGAGGGAAAAATAGATTTTTATCCTTGGAGCTCAGGAAACTGGATCCTTCTCTTTTCTATGCCACCTCCCTTTCACCCTGTCGGCTTAACAGAGCAGCTTGAAATTGCTAAAGCTGCTGAAGAGCTGGCCAAGCGACATGTAAAAGTGATTGGAATCGGCCATGGATCAATCACAGATTACGAGCACTCTCAAGACGAAATTAAAAGCGTCTATCATCTGTCTCGAATTTTTCCGATCATTGGAGATGAAGAGGGGCATTTAATTCGAGAATTCGGAATGGGTCAAACAGATTTAGAGCATTCGCTCCTTCTAATCGACTCTAGTCATCGCGTACAGCTTATCTTGAGCTACCCTATCCAAACGGGCTACCATTTCTTCGAGGTCTTCCGCGTCTTAGATTCTCTCAACCTCCATGCCAAAGGCGGCCTTTTAACTCCTGCCAACTGGCATCGAGGCTATCTCTGCTTACTCCCGTCCGAAGATAAAGAGAAGTTTAAGCGGCAATACAGGGCTTCAGCTGAGCTGTCACCCCATTTGCGCTATACAATTCCGACACCTGAGCTTTGGGAAGCCTATTAAAGGCGTTTTTTCCGTTTACGATCATTTTCACTTAGCAGCTCTTTCCTCATACGGATCGCTGTCGGCGTGACTTCAATCAGCTCATCGTCTTGGATATAGTCAATTGCTTGCTCCAACGTAAATGTACGCGCTGGAGTGAGCAGTAAGTTCTCGTCGCTACCTGCCGCGCGGACGTTTGTTAGCTGCTTTGCTTTTGTAACATTGACGACAAGGTCATTCTCACGGCTGTTTTCACCGACAACCATGCCTTCATACACCTCGTCACCTGGCTTAACGAATAAAACGCCCCGATCTTGAAGCTGAAAGCAGGCATAGGCGTTTGTCAAGCCGCCGCCAGTAGAAATTAGAACGCCTCGCAGCCTTCCAGGAATCTCTCCTTTCCATGGTGCAAATTTTTCAAAGAGAGAGGTCAAAATACCAAGACCACGTGTCTTCGTCAAAAACTCATTACGATAGCCGATGAGTCCTCGCGTAGGCATCAAGAATTCCATGCGGGTGATCCCATGCTCATTCGTATCTAGATGATGCAGCTCTCCTTTTCGGCGAGAAAGCTCTTCGATGACGCCGCCACTGTAGCTCTCAGGAACCTCTACGTGGACCTTTTCAATAGGCTCATAGAGCTCTCCCTCGATCTCTTTTGTCAAGACGCGCGGTTTAGAGATGCTCATCTCAAAGCCTTCGCGACGCATCGCTTCGATTAAAACAGCTAAATGCAGCTCTCCACGCCCTGCGACAGTGATGCGATCTTGGTTGATTTTGGAGTCTTCGATGCGTAGAGAGATGTTCGAACGACGCTCGCGCTCTAAACGGTCGCGTAGCTTGTTCATCGTGACATGTTTTCCGCTCTTTCCCATCAAAGGACTATTGTTAACGCTCATATCAACCGAAACCGTTGGCTCCTCAAGCTGAATCGGCGGCAACCGCACAACGTTTCCTACCTCACAGAGGGAATCTCCAATGTAGACTTCCGGAATCCCAGAAATGCGGACAATATCGCCCACCCCGGCCTCATCCATCTCAATTCGATTCAACCCTAAATAGCCTTCCACTCGAGTCACTGTATGACGCGACTCTTTGCCTTCGGAATCGCAACGAATGATCGGCTGCCCTTTGCTGATCTTTCCAGACAAAATTCTTCCACACGCTTGTCGGCCAACGAAGTCGTCAAAACTTAACGTTGCGGCTTGCATTAAAAAAGGTGCATCTAATGAACCATCGGGAGGCGTCACCGCTTCGATGATCAGGTCAAGAAGAGGAGACATGTTTTCTCTTGGATCTTCCAAAGTGCGGATTGCAAAACCGCCTAATCCAGAAGCATAGCAGTGTTGGAAATCGAGCTGTTCATCAGTTGCTCCAAGTTCGACAAAGAGGTCAAAGGTCTCTTCTAAAACGCGGTTTGGATCGGCATGCGGCCGGTCAATCTTGTTGAGGACAACGAGAGGACGCAAGCCCATCTGTAACGACTTCGACAAGACAAAGCGTGTCTGTGGCATCGGCCCCTCTTGGGCGTCGACTAATAGGATTACGGAGTTTACCATCCCTAAAATGCGCTCAACTTCACCCGCAAAGTCGGCGTGGCCTGGAGTATCAACAATGTTAATTTTATGGTCGCGATAGTGCACAGCTGTGTGTTTAGCGAAAATGGTAATTCCACGCTCGCGCTCCTGCTCATAGGAATCCATCACGCGTTCAGGAATGTCTTGGTTGTCGCGAAAGAGAAGCGCTTCGCGAAGAAGAGCATCTAATAGGGTGGTTTTGCCGTGGTCAATGTGGGCCACAATCGCTACGTTGCGGATCTTTTGGGGGGAAATCATACTCTTTTACTCAGGATGTTTAAAGGGTGGAAAATTTAATGTAGCTATAATAGCAGAAACTTCTTTTCTTATGTAATTTAAGTAGAATTTTAACCAATTTGACGCCTTAAACCAAAAAACTGTTTGCTTAATGGTCACTGTTTAGGGTGCGATCTCCTGCTGCGCTTTGTAATTACTTATTTTTATGGATAAAAAAAGGAACAGTTTCCAGAGGATCAGAAAAAGCTAAAATACCAGTGCAACATCCAGCTAGAGTAGCCTTTCTAGCAAGGTCGCCTAAGGAACCGGGCCGATGATTTTGTAAGGCATTGCTTACTTTATTGCCCCACTCTGCATTTAGCGTTTCACTAGAAGTAACACGATTGTAGTGTTCCCAACCATGAGCTTTTTGAAAAAAACCGGTTTTGTCTGAAGGCTGAGAAGGTAATTTGGCAGAGTTTTCTGCAAAATTAGGCTGATGAATAGGCGTCGGAGAGTGAGATTCCGGACCTGATAAACTGCTCATAAGACTTCTCCCTCAATTCTTCGTTTTATTGGATTATTTGCTTTTTTTAAGTTCTAAACATAAGCGTTCTGTTTCATGCCATGCAGGATCTTTACGGCACATCTCCAACGCATCATTAAGAGTGTTATCGGCTTGTTGGAAATCTTGAAGTCCATAATAGCAAACCGCTTGGTAGTAGAGAGGAATAGGAGATTCTGGCTCACCCATGTGTAAATAAATAAAAGATTCCAAAGCTTTAGCAAATTGGCCTGCCTCAATAGCCGCTAATCCCCATTTAAACCAGTTGACAGGTCTAGGGTCTAGCGTGGTTAAAAGTTGATAAATAGAAGAGGCTTCATCAAATTTACCTGCGTTAGCTAGCAATTCTCCAATTTCATCAAATTGTTCCAGTGAAGGAGGCGAGAAGCCTAGCAGTTCATAGGGTGGCCTGCGCTGTCTGGCCCAATTGGCAAATGAGCGCTGATTAAAGCGTTCTGAGGAGCAAAATGCGGCCGCTCGCGCAAGCTCCTCAGAAAAAATTTGTTCGTTATAACGATTTGATATGCAGTTCTCTTCTGCAATAAAATGAAGTAGTAAATCAAAGGCTCTTAAGTTGTTTTTTATTTGATCATCAATCGCTCGATTAGTCCCTTTAACAAAATGATCCAATTGCTCCGCTAAACCTGGATCTGATTCTGCATTTTTTCGCTCATTTTGAATAAGCTCAGCCCAAGACTCTCGAGATAACTTTTCTAAGGAATACGCAATCTTCCGAGCCTTTGTTTGACACTCTTCTAAAACAATACTCATCATTGACCTCTTAAATTACAAATAACATCTTAATTATGATTATCTACTTAAATTTAATTTTTTAAAATTAAATCAATATTAATCTGTTTTAAAGTTTGTTTGTAATTAAAACTTGTATTGTCAACATAGGTAAATATGATAAAATAATAATTAGAGGAGATGACTTTTAATTCTCTTAGATAGAGTTTTGTATAGTTATTGATTGGTGTCACTCCTTTAATCCTTTTCAACCTAGGAGAAGGAAATGGATATTTCTATAAATGACATGGGACCCACTCCTCCGCCCAGTTCGGGTGATGATAGCTCCGCGGATGTCAATAATACGCAATCGACCGGATCGACCCAGAGCCAAGATACCATTGAATCGGGAGGACCTAGTTCCAGCAATAGCACGACATTGACAGGGAGCATCGATTTAACCGGCCGCGTTAATTATATCGATTACTTAGCCCGCGTAGGAAAGCCACTATTAGCGGCTAGGCAACTTGAAAAAGAGACGGCAGAGCATGATTTCAGTTCTGAGACCATCAAAAGATTTATCTTAAGTATTTTAAAAGATGTTGAGAACGCACGTGCATTCCGTAGACAAGTATTGGAGAACGGGGCTGGTGTGACCGATCTGCGTGATCAGCAGAACGCGCAGATCACAGCTTTAAATACGGCGACTACTGCCTATAATGCAAATGTACAATCTCAAAATGCCGCTATTCAAGCACTTAATACAGAGATTGCAAAGTTTAACAACGGCCAAATTAGTGAAGCGGAACTACGTGCTGCGATTACAACTTATAATAATTACGCCACCACGCATAATGCTGCCGAAATTACAGATGTCAATGCAGCGATTAATACCTATAACCAACAAGTTGCTGCAAATAACCAACAAATCGATATCATTAATACACAACGCTTAGCTCTGGGCTTGCCCCCCATTCAGCATCAGGTTCCCCTTGCCAATGTGCCTGATATGACGACAATCGATCTGCCTGTTCAACCCTTAACACCTCCTTTAGGTACCCTCCCTCAAGATCGAACAACTGTCCCTAAAGTTCCTAAATATACTAATCCCCCCACTCAAGAAGATTTAAATAATCTAGTCGATGCAGCTATGGAAGCAGCTGAAAATGCGAGTGCTCTTTTAGGAGATAAAATTACTTTAATTCAAGATGCTGCTGAATTTAAACGATTTAAGGCACAAGGTAAGCAGTCGACAAGACCTCCTGCTTTTATCGAACACTATAACGACCGGTCGCCTGCAGGCAGGGGAGGCTCAACTTTTGGCTTAAGCTTCTTTTTAGCTCAAAGTTCTCCCGGTTTACTCGGAACTCTCTCTTTAAGTAATTATAAAAACAGTTTGAGTGAATTTGGGGAGCCTTTGCCAAGAGAAACACAATATTCAGCCAATGCGATCACAAACAGCACCTTAAATGCAGCAGGGGTCAATGCGGCCGCTGGGTTTAATGAGCTGCAAAGTGAGCTGGGAGTCAATGCTCAAGCTGGAACACCAGCTGGAGACCTACTTCTCTCTTTGGCTTTTGCACGCAATGTTTCTCAAGTTAATAGCGACACCGAGG
Source organism: uncultured bacterium (assembly GCA_964654295.1). Taxonomy (GTDB): domain Bacteria; phylum Chlamydiota; class Chlamydiia; order Chlamydiales; family JABDDJ01; genus CAZZJE01. The sequence continues at coordinate 8,836 of CAZZJE010000064.1, forward strand.
TTCAGTCGCAAATCGATGCAACTTTTAGTGAAGATGCTTCTATAGCGGCCTTACCTCCCGATCAGCAGCAGCAAGCTCTCGCTTCAATCCGCGGAGGCATCCAACTGACTTTATCTCTAACAGCTCTACTTCAAATTGCAATTGCGGCCAATTCTCCAGGTTTGGTTGCTCAAATATTAGGTCAAGTTGTCCCCGGAGCTGCCGGATCGCTTCAAGAGCCTTCAACAACTGAACAGTTCAACCAAGCATTAGGTTCTGGTGTGACGCAAGAAGAGTTAAGAGGAATTTTACAGCAGCTAGCAGGACGCTTTGGTGGAAATGGAGCCGGTGCTCAGGCTGCTTTAGAAAATACTCTACTTTTTGGAGCTCAGTTTACCTCTCCTTCAGGCGTGGCGCCTCCTGGTACGCCTCTATTAGGAGGAGATGGATCTCCACTATTAGGAGCGGATGGCCAACCTCTGACTGTGCCAGATGGAAATGTGGGAGGTCCAGTTCAAACTGCTGGAGCTCGTTCCGCAGAGAGTGTCCGTAATTCTCTACTAGGAATCAGCGACGTTTTAGCCGGTTTTAAACCAACTGTGACAGCCGGCGGAAGCAGCTCGGCAGGGGCTTCGATTGCAGGGTTTGCTTTCACTTCCGAAGGACAATTTTTTAGCCAGCTTTCACAAAATTTAGCTCAAGAGGGCTTTAACAGCGTTGCTGCCCGCAATCTAGCCGTAGAAGCAACACTTTCGCTAATTAATCAAATTGCGATTCCTGGAATCATCGGCCGCGACCTTGACCAGCAAGTTGGTTTAGCTGGCGGTGCTGCTTTAGGTAAGGTGGAGCTGCAAAATCAGATTACACAAGGGACAGATAGCCAGACTCAATTGAATGCAGCCGTGCAAGCCTCTCTTCAAAAAGATAATGTAGAGACTGTCAGGCAGCTGCGCGATGAGATTGTCCGTCAGCTTGTGGCTAGACAGATAGGCTTTGACCAAGCGCTTCTTCTTGCCAATAACTCTGCACAGGTAGCCATTGGAGCAGAGCGTGCTCAAGGGAACTTTGCGACCAATTCTATCGATGAAGCAGCTGTAGAAGCGGCATTGAGTTCTGAATTGACAAAACGAGGAATCAGCGCCAGCCAAGCAAATAATGCAGTGATTCAAGCCTTCAACCAATCGAGTGCCTTGACTTCAGAAGAACTTTTTAGAGACACTTTATCTGACTCCATTGTTCAACAAGGAATTACAGATAGTAATACAGCCGCTTCAATTGCGAGTGCGATCCAAATTCAACGGAGAGCTGAAGCAGGCGATGCTCTACGTGCGCCTGGTCTATTGAAACAGCTTTCTCCCGAGGAGCTTGCTCAAGAGCTGCAGACCTCTCTCATTGCCCAACTTTCTGGACAAATTGGACAGGAGCAAGCGCTGCGCTTGACAGGTGCGATTGTAAGAGAAGTGGTAGGTTTTGAAGTGACAGAGGGGCAGCCAAAACGTAATCCATCTTCTATTCCAAACCAAATTGCATCTGCTATAGAATTAGGAATCAGGATTAATAATGATCAGAGAGAAGCGCAACGCGCAGATGACTTCCGCGCCTTTTCTAGTCCCAATATTGACCTGTTTACAATCATCCAAGCGAAGCTCGATCCTGCCAATAGCATCTTGATGTCTTCTGCAACAGGTATTATGTATGATCAAAGCCCTGGAGGAAGTACTTTCCAGACACCAGGTTCTTCTCGTGCGCCTTCACCAATTGCAGGCTAAGGAGTTTAAATTTTAACGCAATCATTCTGTATGTTTAATTTAAAAAACTGGGGCTAAAGAGTATATGGAGTGCGGCGACTTGTCGCCGCTT
>CAZZJE010000065.1:0-5779 GCA_964654295.1 uncultured bacterium
CATCTCGACAAGTCGAGATGAGCAAAAAGCGGTGACAAGTCACCGCACTCCAAAACAGCTCAAATACTGCGCGTGGCGCACTAGCCCGCCACCGCCAACAGCGAGTGTGCCAGCTCCGTTTGGGAAAAGACTTTCCTGTTACGTGGGCGTGTTCGCAAAGCAATATTCTGGATAAATTGGTAGAGATTACGCTTTCCAACTTTTTCAGCAGTTTTCTGAAGCTGTTCTCGCTCTTGTGCCGTATAAGTAATTTCTCCATTCAATAAATTAGCTAACGTTTTTAGCTGCTGAAACTCTTTGTTATTTTCCAACTCTTGAACTTCAAACCGATTTTTTCCTTGGACAACGAAACATTGCAAATCAAGGTTGTATATTCCCACCTGACGCTGCCGTTGAGCTGCTACAGCCCCTTCTGTATGGCTATCCGCCTCTAACTTAGCGGTAAAGAAAGCTCTATCTGTATCGCTATCAATTGCTACAAAAGTAACTTTTTGACCATCTTTTAACACCAATACCTCTCTCAACGGCTTTTGCTCCTGAGTATATGGCTTTTGTATGCTCTCATTTCGATCTTTTGTATGCTGCTTATAATAGTTATTTGACACCAAGAAATTATCGCCTAACTGACTAAAAATGGCATGATGCCGCTTTGGTAAATGCTCTTTAAGCACCTTACTCATGACAAATGTTTTAGATTTTAAACCGATAGGGCGTGTCCATCTGGTTGTATAACGTAAGGCAACAATCGCCGCTGCAATAGCTCCTAAAGCAGCCACAGCGACTAGAGAGGTTACAGCAGCTATGGTAAATAGAGTCACTGAAGAGAGGACTAAAACAGCTCGTCCGAGAATTGGATGCTTTTGTCTATTCATTCCAAGAGTAAACGGAGCGCATAAGCATGAGTAGAAGAATTTAGATAGGCCATGTGCGATGGAATAGATCTTGCGGGGCTGCTCCCATCCCTTTTTAAAGAGATCGATTTCCCTTGGCCAAACAGATGGAATACGTCTAGCAATTCTACCTTCTGCAGGATCCATAAACTGTGCCTGCACTTGCTGCTGCACTTGAATCTGTTCCAACACTTCACATTCCATTCCTAAAGTTGCTCGACCAGCTTGGATATGCGGCGGCAGAGGAATTGCATTAGGCCCTTCCCAACGAGAAGCACATCGGTTTAAGTTTCTCTGGATATATCTCTTTTCTATAGGAGTTAAAGCAGAAAAGGCTTCTGTTTTTTTAGAAACAGTGTCTTTATAATCTTTTAGCCACTGAACTGTCTCTTGCTGCCTTGGCAATCCAGCATAAAGGAGATAGGGATCTAAGTTCTCATGATGAATCAGTTCGCTACGAAAACGTCTATAGTAATAGAGAGCTCGGTCGACATCTCCCTTTGCATTTAACAATTTCTTTCTAAAAGATGGCTTTTCTCGCTCTTTAGGCAAGCTTGGCACACCTATAATTTTATCTTCACAAACACTCTGAAGAGCATTTTTCAACTGCTGGGGCTGAGAGCGGTATGTCTTTTCTGCTCGATCATGCGCTTCGTTACGCATCAGATGAACAAGAAGACGTGTTGCTTTTTCTGTATTTAAGAGCTCGTCAAAGTTATCACCAAAGATTTTCTTGGCAACGGGATCTTCTAGTAAGAATTCCACTCGCTGTGTTTTGGCCCACTGACGCATCCTTCCTGCCCCCTGACCCGTTGCCGACTTAGTCGTTTTCTGATCGAGCAGCAGCAAAGCGATTGCATCAATCGCATGTTTGGCATCACTTCCATAGGATTTATCTTGCGGATAGATCATCTTTCGTTCATTCGAAGAGTCATTATTTGGATCTACCTTATGCACATGGCCACTCTCTACATTCTTTAGATAAAGAGTCCCTTCATGATCGTGGAAAAATGCAATACTTAAAGTTGCAGTGTCTCCCTGCTCTTTCAGATGATTTCTTAAAGAATCTGCCACCTCAGCATTAGGATGGCCCTTATACCAAGCCGAAATATCTACTAACGCTTTAACTTCGGGACGAGATGCTAAAATCTCTAAACTCTTTTGCTTATGATCTTCATTTGCCGGAATAATATGAAAAACATTCTCATCCTTGCCATCTCGCAAAACATCTCGCAAAATAAGAAGAGTGACATGACCCGTTTCTCCCAACATCTTACGATAATCGACATCGATCGCATGTGTCGCGTCTGCAAGTGGAGTCGCGCTAACGGCAACGGTCCGATGGAAGCTGCTCAGCAAGCCAGAAGCTGTGCTGTCAAAGCTTTCAGGGTAGATGGTGATCTGCTTACTGACGATATGGCGAATATAGTACAAAATCGCCTCTTGATTTTGAAGCAGATGAGGGACTAGCTCTTCAACGTCTCTAGCTGTTAACTTGTTAAGAGGCTTTGTCCAACCTTCTGGAGCCAACTTTTCTTTAAAGAGGCGGCTAGCCCGTGTACGACCAAGAGGAACGCCTTGCAGCGATTCAGATAGACAGCTCTCTTTTAATGCCGTCAACAAATTTTCCACCTGGTTAGGACGTAATCCTTTATATAGATAGAGCAGATATGTTTTACAGATCGCTTCGTGGACATTTTTAAACTGGCTAGGAGTCAACGCGGTCTCTCTAGGCTTATCTGCGCTTTCACATGGAACCGCAAATTCCTTTGGCTTTTTCTCATCAAATGGAATCGCAGACTTCTTTGACTTTTTCCCATCAAAATGTTCCTTAGAAAAGGTATACTTCTCACAGGCGGCCTCTTGTAAACAGCTTTTCAAAACACAAGAGAGCAATCCTTTGACTAATGAAATTTCGCTTCGCTTTGGATGCTTAGGTAGCCATGCGGGTATCTCGTCTTCCAATCCCAACACAAATTTTTTAAAGCTCTCGCGCTTGCCTGCAGCAATCTTCAAATGGTTGCAAAATCGCTCAGCTAGCTCTGGAGCAAGCTCATTCATATAGACTTCGGGATGATGCTCCATCATTCGGCTCTGCTGGTTTTGACGGATAGGCATGATCGCTTGCAAGCTTGGGTCTGTCATAAACTCAAACAGGGTCTGCAGAAGATCTAACTGCTCACCTGGAACCTCTTGGGCTTCACCCATTGTATAGATGACGTTGCTACTAATGGGATTATTGTTAAAGTGTTGTTCGTCAATATTTCCATAGCCAAATGTTCGCACAAGAGCTCGGATACGAATAAGATAATCGATCTGAGAGCGGATCTCTGGTAAGGAGTCTGGATTTTTGAGCTGCGTTTCAAGCAACATATGCAGATGCAATTTAATTGCCTGAATTGTTTCAGGACGAATATTTAACGGCTTTCCCTCAACTAAATCAGATTTAAGCTCTTCATAGATAAATTTTAAGGACTCAGTCATCATTAAGCTGCTACGGTCAAAAGATAAACGGTCGACACGGCGTCCATAAGCCTCTTTAAACTGCTGTCTATTCTCTTGGCTGTTTGTTATTTCTAACGGCTCTGGCCATACGTTGACGACAAGTTGCCGTAAATAGGTGGCATGACGCTCTAAATAGGTCGATTCATAGGTCGCAACGCGGTTAACAGCTGTCGTCTTGCCAAAACCAGTTGGCATCTGGAAGAGAGTGCAAGGATGGTGAAGACTAGCGTCCACCATCTCACTCTTCTTATCAATTTGACTCTTTGTCAGTAGATATTTAGCTGCCGCTTCAACAGACAGCATATGAAAATTTTCTGGTTTTAGATCATAGGCTCGACATTGCAACGCCTGTTCGGCAAAAACCTGTAGCAGCGTATGAATCTTGTCTGAATCGTGAGATTCTGTTTTGGATAACTGCGTATATTGTTGTAGAATGGCTTCAAGACGATCCAGCTTATGAACCTGCGTCAAAATCGCTTGATACTTTGCAAAACCTAATGTGAGCTGTTGTAGCTCTTCATTGCTCAAAAGAGAGTGCTCTTTGAATGCTTGACTATCATTTTTTAAGAAAAGCTCTTTCAGCTCCTCCCAATTGAGCTCTTTACCTACAGAAGTACGCTTCAGCTGTTCGAGTGTTGCATGCGGCAGTTCAGTTGGAACACGGTTGACCTGCCATAAAAGCAGCTGCGATTGCGATTTTAAAGAGCCCTTCCAGAAAGCAGACATCCTCTGCAGCTTACCTTGAAGGTCTTCTAAGTTTTTGCCACCTTGCAAAGTGTAGATTTTTTCGGCTGTCAGCTGGCTGCGATACTCATCGAGCTCTTTCTGCTCCTCTTCTAGCTTGCGCTCTAACAATCTATCCCCACCCGCTAAATCGGCTGTTAGCTGAGCTGCTCCTGACTCTAAGTTAGGCTCTCTTTCCTCTACATCAAAATGATCCCTAACCATCTGTTCAAAATAGCCATTAAAGGTCTGATCAACTGTTTTGAGAGTGTCTACAACAACGGATGAAGATTTTAAAAGAGGTTGAATTCGTTCAGAACGAAATAGAGGAGTTGTAACCTCTCTCTTTCGCATGTAGGCACGCGTTTGCCAGTTGAGTTTAATACTCTTCCATATCAGCTTAGTAAGCTCTTTAATCACACAAATAATCTTTGCCAAAAGAGCGCCAAAGCAACCTTTTTGCATGCTTACAGATCCATAAACTTTTTTAAGCTTAGCTCTCTCCTTTTGATAGGCCTTCAATAACCGCTTATATTCGCTTGGATTAGAATAGCTTGAGCAGCCTGCTAAATTCTTTTTAGCCGCCTCGAAAGATCGATAGACCTGGTCTAGCTTCGTCAGGTCTGGAAATTTGTTAGGTTTTTCGACGATCTTAAGCAAAATTTTTCGATACTCATTCGTGTCACCACGAATATGAGCATGCATATTTAAATAACGCTTCAGCTGCTGCTGTTTTTCAGGGGAAGATTCCTTAATAAATTTATAATAGCACCAAAAATGGCTCTGAAACTGATCTCCACGTCCTGTAATGTTCCATTCGGGAAGAGGCAAAGAGATCTCGTTGTTATACGACTCGGCAAAAACTTCTGGGTCAAAGCCTAAAAATGGAAACTCCGGTGTCTTAAGATGCGTCTCCCACTTGATCTTTCTTTCACGCAAAGATGGCTTGCTCGCGTGCACATCGACCCAGCTTGGTCCCATAAGCTTCAAAACAATTTGTATTTGTACCGTTGCCAACTTTTTCTCGAACCAACCGCCATGCCTTGTCTTTTGAAGCAATTGAGTATGAATCATGTTGAGAAGGCGTCGCTCTTGCTCTCTTGTCAAACGATATTCAGAACTATTGTTAGCAGATTGGCAATAGCTCAAATAGGATTGAAGCAGATCATAGTCAGGTACAAGCAACTCCTCTGTTTGGCCTATGGCAACAGGATGTTTTAGCCGGTTTTCTTCTAATATAACCAAAAGAGCAAGCCCTAAAGCTATTCCTTCAGGATGGCGAGATGCTACTAACTGCTGCGAGATCGCCTTTAGTAAATCAAATTCACCTTTTGAATAGCGCTGTAAGTGCTCTAATTGAGGAAGCAATCTTTTTAAAGCAGAATAATCTCCTGTTTTATTTAGTAAAGCACAAAGAGAGATCGCTGCTTTTAAATCCACAGGCTCTAAAGAACCCTCTCTGTATTGAAATTCTACCAGCTTATTATTCTGCACAGGGATTAAAACTTTGACTTCTCCAGTCCTATTTTGCAACACCAGAGCTTCTTTGAAATCGTAAGAGATCGATTGTAGAGATGGTCCGCCCAGAAAATAGCCTGGATATTGACTGCAATAGAGTTTTGGTCCATCGCCATTATTTACATTTTTAAAACTTAGATTAT
>CAZZJE010000065.1:5789-10619 GCA_964654295.1 uncultured bacterium
TGATGACAGGTAATGCTATCTAACTCTTGCTGGTCAGGACGCTGCCAAAATTCACTACAAGAAGTAGCAAATGACAAACGTGAACAGAGCTCTTGGGATATCTGCTCCCGAGTGACTGCAACAAAGCCATCGGACAGGCGTCGAACCTTTTTTACTTCCACTTTTTTAAGAGGTTCCTCTGAAATTGCTCGACTAGCTGAAGGTCTACCAAAATCATCAAGCTCATCTTCACTGTTTTTTTTCTCTTCGACATCTATCCCAGAAAATTGCAGGTCGACTTCATAGAGTGGTTTCTCTTTAATTTTAAGAGTTAATATCGTTTTGCCTTCTTGGCTATGAATCAATTCAATCGTTAAATTAGAATCATCCAACTCTCGGCTTAAACCATACGCAGAAAGAATCCGACATTGGGAACGCTCTAACAGCTGTACCTTTCGCCCATCCTCCAACTCTTTAACAAATGCCAAAGGCCGCTTTGACAAATCAACTTCAAATCCAGAGGGATAAAGAATCCAATTTTGAGTTCCATGTACAAGCGTTGCATGCGTAAAATCTTTAGAAAGCTGCTTATACAGAGGATGGTTAGCAATAGCCGAGGGTAGATCCCCTTGCAGCTCTCCTTGCCCTCGTATTAAAACTCCCAGAGATAAATCAAGAGTAAATGGAATAGGCTTTTGACATTCCCATTGCCCCGATTGGCTCCTCTGCCAGTTTGCCTCTATGTTCTGACTGTCAAAATGAAACCTAGCGACTAACTTGGATAAGATTCTATCTATCTCTTCTGGAAAAGCGATTTCTAATCTTTGTTTGACCCAAGGCAATAGGCGTTTCAAGTTTAAATTAACTTCTTTGATCCCTTTTGCCGAGTTCAATGTCTTTTTAGGAAAAAACCACTCCTCACCAGACAGCTGAGCCGACAAAGTAGCTAAAATAAGCGCTTGCTGTTCATCCGGAGTGAGATTGTCTGCTTCGTGTATAGTTAGCCCTGCATAAGCCTCAAACTCATCTTTAAAAAACTGATGGCGCTCTTTCAATTTTAACTTGGGAAGCAGCTCAAGAATGACTTTCTCTTTCAAAGAAGGAATATTATCAGGAATGGCAAGGCCTGCTTCTGACAAGATCTTACGGCACTTGCTATCTAGTTTGGCTAAAAATAGCAAAGGCTGGTTAGATTCCAGTGCCGACTCAAATTGATGCTGATAAGCCTCTCCAATCGCTCGAAGTAGTTCTAAACAAACTTGAGGCTCATTTTGCAACTGGTTGGTTAACCTTAGTGGCCGAAATAGTTGTGTGCTCAAAATGCGCTGCACTGGCTTGTGAGTTAGCAAATCGGCATGCTGCCGAAGAAAGGCTGCGGTGGCTGCTACTGTGCGATAAGGATTAATCCCAATCTCACCTAAATCGCGCTTCTCCTCTCTGTTTTTAAATAGAGAATCGGAGCTGGAATTCCCATAATTTCCATCCGCTAAGCTAACAATGAGTCCGTTTAAACTCGTCGACAAGAAACTTTCCTCGTTTGACTTAATAGGAGATGTTTTATCAAATGCATACCGACTAGTCGCATAGGAAAAGGGTTCTAAGCTAGATGACCTCAGTTGCCCCATCATAATCTGCACTTTTTCAACTTCACTAACGCCACCACTCATAAATTCAGGATGAATAGAATACTCAGACTTTAGTTTCCATAGGTTTGGAAGTGACAAAATGCTATAGATTTTATCACCAACAGATTCACTAGTTTCATCAAACGTGAGACATCCAAGGCCATAGTTATTTTTAGCAGTAATTTGAAATAGCCTGGTGACACTGGCAGGTAGAATGCTAGAATCACTCATTGCATTGCTAATGAGTTTTCCCAATTGCTCTAGTTGAGGCATCGACCGGTTGATTCCAATGCCACGCAACTTTGCTTCCCAATCGGCATCTCTTCGATCTAGAAACTTGAGAAAATAATCCTTTGTTCGACTTTCATAGCCATCATCAACTGGATTGCTAGTAAAATGAAAAAACTGCTTGGAAAAAAGAGTCTCACTTTTGCCAAAGGGCAGATCAGCTATATTGGAAGCTCCCTGCTCCATTAAGGAGACCATAATAGAATCTGGCTCTCCTTTATAAAAATACCTGATTAGATTCTCTGCATAGTCATGCTGCCAAGATGAAAAGAGGTTTGTGTTAGGCGAGCGCAAGCACGATAAGAGAGCGTCACAAGTAAGATGAGGAAACTCTGCTAAACCTGTCTCGCTATCTGGCAAACGTCTTACCAATAGATCGGCTATAGCAGCTAAATTTGTTTGAAGCAAAATTTCTTGAGGCGTCCGTATCAAGCCTCTAATCGCTGAATTTCGAACGATTGTCTCTGTTAATTGATGAATGGCGTCTAATACGGCAGGGATGGCGTCTTGAGGAATCTGATTCCATACTTCCCCTTCCGTCGTTCCCGGAACAGGCAAGGCTTTTAGCAAACGTTCGTAATAAAGATGCATCTCCCTTTTTGCTACTGCCAACGTGGGAAGCAAAGCGTTTGTAGCGTCGTTCAGCTTTTTATTCAACTCATCATTAAGATGTCTATCTCCTCTGGATCTGGACCTCTTCTCCGGACCAATGGAACTGAACTTGCGGATAAGCGATGGTTCAATCCCCAAACTCTCGTAATAGTGAATAATTTGTGTGGAAAAATGGGTTAAAGGCTCGATGACATCACCAAAGAATTTTAATGCATCTGTTGGATTTTCCAACAAATTAGGCTGTGCTTCTGATATTGTAGAAAAATAGTCTGTTTCTACTAGAGCCTCTTCACCTCCTACCAATTGAGAGTCGGCTGTCACTTTCTTAATGTCTGCTTGCTGCAACCTCAAAACTTTAGGAGTAGCCGGATTGATTTTTGTTAAATCCGATAGCTTTTCTGCTACAGCCCCCAAATCCGTTTTTTCCAATTGTTTGGAAAGGCTAGACAAAACCTTTCTAATATGGTCTGCTGTTACAGCAAACTCCTGCTGCATTTCGACAGTTAAACTGTAATGACTTTTTTTCTTTAACTCTGCCCGCTCTAAATTTTTCAAAATCCCTAAAAATTGCTGCTGCTTATACATAAACTCTAGGCGTCGACTTTGAATAGTATCTGCAGGCAAGCTTGTTAACTCTAAATCAAGCTGATCAATCTGCTTAAGCAGAAGAGCCAGCTGCCACTCCCACTTCATCCGCTTATAAAGAGCTCGCCCCTCTTCGGCTGACTCTAGATTGTCAAATGAACCGACTAAACCATAATAGAGCAGCGAGGTTAACCCCTTGGTCGTCTGCTCAACACCTCTGCCAAATTTTTTCTCTTCCAACCGATATTTGCCACTAGCCGGCAGGGATAACTTACCATTCAAATACTCCTTCAAACTAGTTGTAAACATTCTTGAGGAATACCCATTTTCCACATGCCAAGCAGGCAGGAGCCGCGGAGACAATAACATTTTGAAAAAATCGGGATGCGCCAAGCGCTCTTTGTCGATAGAATGGATACGAATGCGCTGCTGAAGATAGATCTGCTCATTCAGATGTCCCGAATTCTGGCTGCCAGAAGGGGTCAATCGCACGGTTAACTCTTGTCCATCCTCAGAACGCTCTTGTGGATTGCGCGTGTCAATGATCGAAACCTCTCCCTTCTCTCGATCGATACAGCAAAAGTAATATTCAATATGAGTCCCCTTGCTAATGCCCATCGGAAACCAAACCTTAGGCTCTCTGGCTAGCTGCTGACTGAGTTCTTCTGCTAAATTATTTAAAATCGTGCTTCGTCTCTCTTTGAGAGCTAATTCTTGCTGCTCATCCAACCGATGTCCAGTTGGAGCTTTTCCTTCTACAATCGCAGCTTCAATCTTCTCTTCGATTGCCTTCATTCCTTTAAACTGCTTGGCAACATCTTCTAGACGCTGCTGCATAAGTGCAGAGGGTTGAACGCCTACTATTCCATTCTCTGAACCAGCTAATGTTTTTGAAATGATTGCGTCGAGGAAATTTAACCCCTTTTTCATTTCCAGATGAGATCGTCCATCAGAAAATAGCTCTCCTGAAAAATGGTCAAATAACTCTTTATTCTCCTCATCGATAACCCAGCGATCTGGTCTATCTAACCACGAGTGATCTTGGATAGCCTGCTCCTTTAACCCCTCTTGTCGATTGGAAAGCTCTTGTAATGAGTGTAGAGAGTTTTGCGCCAAAGAGAGCATCTCATTGGGAAAAACATGCTGTATGGAAGAAGAAGCGGTCATAATTCCTTAGAAATAAAATAGGTTTAAATCAGCTACTGATATTAAAACAAACGAATTTAACATTCAATTTAAATTCAGAAACTAAAATCAAAACCAAAACCATAAAAACATACAAAAAAGCAAATTTTCTATTTTTTGGGAACATTTAGGCAAAACTTAGAGCGACGTACATTGACGAAATAGATTCCGATCACTATACTTACTCTTTGCCTTTCATTCAGTTATGTTTGAACTGACGCATTAACTAGATGATGGGGCAGATAGCTCAGTCCCAGCTTATATCAAATAACATTGCCAGTTTTGATTACCCATGAGGAGCAATGGCCAAAGAAGAAAAAAAGACAAAACGTCCAACAGCCCTAAAACGTGATGCTCAAAGTGAAAAGCGTCGCTTAAGGAACCGCATTGTAAAATCTCAGATACGAACAGCCGTTCGTCGCTTTGAAGAAGCCCTTGCAAAAAAGGATGGCTCGCTCACCCAAGAGCAGCTGAAAGAGGTTTATAGCTTAATGGACAAAGGCGTAAAAAAAGGTGTCTTTAAAAAGAACAAAGGCAACCGCACAAAAGCCCGTTT
>CAZZJE010000066.1:0-10525 GCA_964654295.1 uncultured bacterium
TGAAGGGCAATATCAGGGTTAAATTTGACGAGAAGCTGAAGATGATCAGCAAAAAAAAAACCGGCCTCAGTTCGACTAGACGGGCGTGATCTGCTTGATGAATGTGCTTAATGCGTGTACGCATAGTGTCTTTAAACCTTTTAAAGCGTTTTTGTTGGAATCTTCAGAGGAGTATTGGCCATAGAACGCAATAGTTTAATTTCTTCCGGCCACTTCTCCTCTTCAGGAGTTTCTAAATATTTAGGTAGAAAGCGGGTTCTAGGATCTTGCATTAGATAATGAAACGCCTCTAAGCCAATATGCCCTGCACCCAAAGGGCTATGTCGATCGACTCGTGATCCCAGAGCTTTTAAGGAGTCGTTAAGATGAAAAGCATAGAGATGCTGCAATCCAACGATCCGGTCAAACTCATTTAACAGAGCGTCACAAGCTTCTGGCGTACGAATGTCGTAGCCTGCTGCAAAAATGTGACAAGTATCGATGCAGACACCGAGAGGAATTTCATTGCCTACTCTTTGCAAAATGTAAGCTAACTCTTCAAATCTCCAACCGACACTAGAGCCTTGACCTGCAGTTGCTTCTAACAGCAGTCTAGTCTGGCCGCCACTGAGAGGCTCTTTCATAAGACGTAAGCTCTCAACAATTCGATCCAAGCAACTTTCCACGCTTTGAGTCAAAGCGGCGCCAGGATGAAAGTTAAGATAGGTGACCTCTAGGCGGTTGCATCGCTCAATTTCTAATGCAAAGGCAAGGCGGCTTTTGTTTAAATTTTCTGCGTCGGGACAGCCGAGATTGATGAGATAGCTGTCGTGACTCATAATTTTTTGCAGACCAGATTGTGCCAATAGCTCTTTCCACTTGGCAACGACCTCATCTGTCAACTCTTTAGGCTGCCATTGGCGCTGGTTTGCAGTGAAAAGCTGAATCGTCGTCGCTCCAATTGCTTGACCCTGGAGTAGTGCATTAAAGACCCCGCCGGCGGATGAGGTATGTGCACCAATTAAAAGCTCTTTGGACTCTAGATCCATTGCAACCCTTAGTTTCGAATGATGACGTCGTAAATGGTCTTTATCCTAACACTCCATTTGTTAGTTTACAATGGCAATTGGGATTGTTGATTTTCTGTGAGATGAGCGTTGAAGGATTGGCAAAATTTTGAAATACTCTCATTTTTGACAATCTTAAGAGGCCAGCTGTGACAGTAGATCTTTCCGTAAGAGACAAAGAGCGTGACACAACCCACGCCTTAAAGCGCTCTGCCCGCCTATTTTTTAGTGGGACGTTATTAAGCCGAATTTCAGGCACCTTGCGGGACGTCATCATGGCAGCCGCCTTTGGTGCCGCACCTGCAGTCGCAGCTTTTATGATGGCTTACCGCTTTGCCCATCTTCTCCGGCGTCTACTTGGTGAAGGAGCTTTTCAAAGTGCATTTATCCCCTATTATGAAGGGCAAAGGCTTCAATCAGCCCATATTGGAATTCACTGCTTCCGTGCCGTCTCTCTCGCACTCACACTTCTTCTCACTCTCTTAATCGCACTCTCTGCCACACTTCTCTTTGCTATCGAACAGAGCGCGCTCTCGTTGAGTGAGGGCAACCAGCAGATATTGCATCTAACGATTCTATTACTACCGAGTCTCCTCTTCATCTGCCTATATGGTCTTAATGCGGCTCTCTTGCAGTCTCATCGGCGCTATTTTATTTCGAGTGTCGCTCCGGTAGCATTTAATCTGATCTGGGTAGCAGGGACATTGGCCTTATGGGGCTGGCCGGCTGACCAAGCGATGCCACTATTAGCAGCTGTTGTTCTCGTCGCTTGTATGGGGCAATGGATCGCAACGGTTCCTAGTGTCAGAGAGATTATCAGGGAAGAGGATGAGGCAAAAGAACCGATTAATTGGTCTTTGGCTTTAAACCAGATCAAAGGCTTATCTTTTCCTTTAGCTCTGGGGATCTTTGGCGTCGCTGCCTCACAAATTAATAGTGCCGTCGATTCGCTGTTTGCCCGTTATGCTGATGTCGAAGGCCCTGCTTTCCTATGGTATGCCATCCGACTGCAGCAGGCCCCTTTAGCACTCTTTGGCATTGCTCTCTCAGGAGCCTTGATGCCTCCTTTAAGCCGGGCGGCTAAACGGGAAGATTGGATCCACTACCAGCATCTACTAAACTATGCGGGATGCCGTGCGATTGAGCTGCTACTCCCTTTGACACTGCTCCTGCTGTTTGCCGCTCCAGCTATCGTCAACCTCTTTTATGGGCGAGGCCATTTCGACCAGAAGGCCTTAATGGGAACGATCGATTGCCTATGTGGCTATGGATTTGGTCTTCTTCCCATGGGATTAGCGCTTCTGCTGGCTCCAGCTTTTTATGCCAGGGGAGACTATCGCTGGCCCTCAAAAGTTGCCTTTTGGATTGTATTCATCAACATCCTTTTTAATGCGCTTTTGGTGATTTGGTGGCAGGTGGGGGCTGCTGCAGTTGCATGGTCCACCTCACTTTGTGCATGGTTGAATGTGATTTTGCTCTCTTGTAGGTTAAAAAATGTCTATGAAATCGAGCTATCTTCTCTGTTCAAAACAGCTTCTCTTGCTTTTTTGGGATGCGTCATAGGGATTATCTTGCTCAGTTTATGGGATCAATGGTTTAATGCTGCCCCCTTTTGGTGGCAGCTTTGGAAAGGAGCTTCTCTCTCTCTTCCCCGTGCCTTTTTTGAGCAGGCTGGGTTAGTGACGGGTGAAGTCATTGCTTTTTCAATTGGATATGGAATAATCCACTATTGCTTGAAAGCCAAAAGTCAGTGAGAATAAGAGTTTAAGTGACGCTGCATTGCAGGAGGCGCAAGCCATGGACGCGATAATGGAAAAATACTTTGATTTTGACCACTTTGATTTAGTCTCCCCTGATGGACGCATCACCCAGCTGACTCGCATCAGTGAGACTCAAGCGGAAGCGATTGTTTTTATTGAGCATATCTCTCCTGTCTTTGTTGGATTTCAGATTGATCCCTCGCGTATCTTCTTCAATATCAAAAGCACCTTAGCCCAAGTGGGGGTTAATGGCATTGGATATGAGTATGAAATTGACCGTAAAAGACGTTGTGCTCAAGTTCGAGTGCGCTTAGAAGCGATAGGCGATGTTGCCAAAGAGATGTTAAAATACATCGAAGAGGGAGCCTATATCGGCAAGCTGTTTGCTGCCGATGAGAGGCGGCGCGTGAGGGATTCTTACTATCTATCGCGTATGTTTGGGCGATCTGATCGTTGGGGGGATCCACTGCTCTCTCTAGGTGGCATGCAGGGAAGCAATGATCTGGTATTAGACCAGGTCGACGGCCGAACTGTCGCCTATCTTACTCTGCAAAATGGCTGCGTCGTCTATGAGTCAACCATTTATGGTTTTTTACCGACGCTAGGCAAAGCGCTCTTGCATCGCAAAGGAATTCGAGGGTTGCTAAGGCTTCATCAAACATGGAATCCTCATCTTTCTAGAGATATGGAAGAGGGAGAGCTTCTGCTCGTACGCAGCCAGCCTTTGCATATTAGAACAGTCTTTGCTCGAGTTGTGGATGATCTGCTTGCTAAAGGCTTTCACCATACGACAGCATCGGTCTTGCAACCAGATACTCAGGCTTCTGGAGATATTTACGAGCTTTATGGCTCAAGTAAACGTGAGTTATCCGATATTCCTTTAGAATTTTATACGTTAGAGCCTTATCGCGAATATGTCTTTTTTACCGACCGCGATCAGCTTCAGACAACCCTTGAAGATGGACAAACGCTTTTTAAAGCCTTTGAAACAGCTCCAAAGCCTAAAGAAAACCGAGCTGCCGTTTTTGTTGTCAAAGGCGAACAGCTCTTAAATCTGACTCCAGAGCATTGGATCGTCCGAGAACCTCGCAAGCATGAATTTCCTGGCTTAGCACAAGGAATGCGTCAAGCACTTATGGTGGAACGTTATATCTCCCAGCAGCCTTCATATCCTTTCCTAAAAGCTATTGACGAAGGCCATATCACCAGCCAAGGAATCTTGCTCTCACGCTATTTTCCTTCGCCTTTGATGAAGCGTATGCTGTTGAGCGACCAGGTGCAGCGGCTGCTTAAAGGAATCTATTTCCAATATCCTTCACAAGAGTGGCAGGGATTTTTCTCTTCAGAAGATCGTGCCCTACTCAATGACTTAGAGAAGTTTGCTATTCATGTTAACTGGGTCGATGAGATCAGTGGCCAAATTCAACGTTATGCTAGAAAAGATGGCTATGATTCCGGCTTGTTTGTCCCGCCTTCTCAAGTGCAAACATTTTTAAAAGCATCCGTTTTAGGCATCTACGGCTCTAACCTTTTAGAAGGGCTATTTGAGAATGAGCTACGCGAGCTTTTAAAAGGCCTGCTTACCATGCGAGAAGAGGTCGACCATCCCAGATTAAATCCTTCTACTCCCCTAGCCCTTGTCACAGGAGGCGGCCCTGGCGCCATGGAGGTGGGTAACCGTGTTGCTAAAGAGGTTGGAATATTATCCTGTGCTAACATCGTCGACTTCCGTGTAAAAGATAGCTCTGTCGTCAACGAGCAG
The DNA here is from genome assembly GCA_964654295.1 of uncultured bacterium. Classification (GTDB taxonomy): domain Bacteria; phylum Chlamydiota; class Chlamydiia; order Chlamydiales; family JABDDJ01; genus CAZZJE01. The sequence goes on from CAZZJE010000066.1 coordinate 4,569, forward strand.
AAGCAGAATAAATATGTCGACGCCAAGATGACTTATCGTCTAGATAAGCTCGTTGAGCGGCAAGCAGAGTTTAACTTAGACTTTCCGATCTTTTTAACAGGTGGTATTGGCACAGACTTTGAATATAGTTTAGAAGAGGTCCGGCGTAAAGTGGGTGCTGTAGATGTGACCCCAATTTTACTCTTTGGCTCGCCTGAATATTGGGAACAAAAGATCACGGCTCGTTTTCAAAGCAACTTAGAATATGGAACGATTAAAGGCTCTGAGTGGCTCAGCAACTGCTTTTATTGCATTCAAACTGCTAAGCAAGGGCTAAAAGTTTATCACGACTATTTCACCGGTCAACTCCCTATTGGTAAAAATGGTCCTACCTATAAAAGAGGCTTTGTCATTGTACCGCATCATGATAGTGAGTCTGCGGAAGAGGATAAGCAGTGGTAAAGGCACATGAACTTCTGTTGTGCACTCCAAACGCTGACGCGTGGTTAACCTGTCTTAGCTTTAAATACCAATAGTTTAATATTACCGCCCGCTGAGAGCTTCTTGATAATTAAAGAAAGCCACCATTAAAAAGCCGGCCAGCTGGCTCTTTGGCAGCGGAGCTTCCGCATTGCCTTTTCCTTGAAAGTTAGCCAATAAATAGTCAGGAGATTGTGGCTGAATGATATTTTTCCAATAGTTTCTAGCATAATGCGGATATTTAGCCAAAAAGGCTTGCATCTGACCAAAAGTTGGAATGGCGTCGTTGATTGCTTCGCCATCCTTAAAAAAGTTTTTCCACCCTTGAAAAGCCAGGCGCACATCCAGTGGCAAAACATCGTTAGATTGACTTAACAAATTGACTGTAGGAGGCAAGCTATGCAGCGATGCAATCAGATCTACATATCCTTTAGGTGCATCGGGCCAATACTCTGGCAGCCATTCTTGGCGCTGTTGTAAGAATTCAGCAAACTCTACGGTTGAAATTGGACGAGTGAACAGGCTCTCATTTTTCAAAAGCCGACTCCATGTATGATAAAGAAAAAGCAGCTCTGGCGGCGCAGAGACATATTCGTCTGCCTGCTGCGGATCTAATGAGACATTGCGACCTTCGTAGCGAAACGCTGGCAGATAAGCAAAGCGATTCCCCTTATAATTTCCTCGCATATAATCAGGAAACTGCCATAAAAAGAGCGACAACTCTCGGTTAGTCACCTGTAAAAAAGGCTCTCGGCTAACTTGCCGGCGCATCCAATCATAATAGCCACTTCCAATAATCCATAGCATCCCCATCATTGCAAGCAAGATGAGGAGCCATGTCCACAAAGGAGTTGGATTACGGGCAAATCCTTCATGGATAAAGTCAGATTCCTTAAGTTCCGGTGTCGGAGTGGCCATAACAATCAATTCCTAAAAACCATGTGTGAAACGAATACTCAAGTAGTTTGTAAACTTACGGCAAAATTGCCCTTCTGAAGAGAATCCATCATGGTATTCAAGAAAAATACGATAACGTCGGCGCATGCCAGTTAGATTTCCCCATTCCCAACCGAGCACATAGGTAGAATCGATATGGTGTTTGAAATCATGTCTCCAGCGAAAATGCATTCCAAAAATAGGCAAGGCATAGAGGCAGTTATAGGAATCTCTATAACCAAGTCCTTGCAAACGCAATTCAGTTCCCCATTCGACATAAAATCGATTAAACCGAAAAGATTCATCATATTGAATGACATAGCCTAATCCACCGTACAAGCGAATATCTGGTGTGATTTCATAGGAAGCAAATAGGTCTGTATATTCCGCACTTGGATTACGTCGGTCATATCCTGGGTGGTTGAGAAGGAATTCGTCTCCCAAGTGAGAAGAGATATGGTAGACACGAAAGCGGAATGACCAGCAATCGATTGCATAGCTGATTGGCAAGCCGATGTAGTAGTCAGCATTCATCAGAGGAGCAGAATCGGTGCAGGGGTCAAAGCAGGCCCATAGAGCACCTTCAATATCAATTTGAAGTTTACCATGCCATGGCCAGATATCGCACCAACGATATAGGGGAACTGTATCGAAGTAGGAGACAGGAATAATATTTTTTGTCAGGGCATCATCATTAAATCGCCAGCCTACTGAAGCTGTAATTTGTCTGGGATCGGCCATAAAGGGTCTAAAGAGAGGCGGCTTTTCAGGAAACCATTCGCCAGTTGTATAGAATTTGCATGGGTCTGGACAAAAGGCATATCTTTGAAACCCTTGACAAGGAATATAAGGGTCATAGCATTCGGTCGTATCAATAACACTTCTGCCGCCTGGCCATGGGCAATATTCAGCAGGCTCATAGCAGGGGTAGCAGGCATGGAGATTTGATTCCTCATCGACATCTGTATCAAGCGAATCATATTCGCCTGCTCCATCCCAAGCGTAGGGCTCCTCAGCCGAATAAGCAGGAGAAGCTATGGGGGCAGCTTCAGCATAAGGCTGACTTGGACTGCAGCTTCCCTTTTTGGCAACTTTGCAAGTACAGGGAGCTCCTTTTTCACAACCACATTGGCAGCCAGGCTGACAGGGGCATCCACAGCGACATGTCGCAGAAGTAGCCGAAGCGTCCATTTCCTGACTCCACAGCAAACTTGGAGTCGGGACGTTACCTAATCCCAATAAACAGAGACAGCCCAAAACGAGTGCGCGCAGGATCATCTTTTCCATCCAATCGTTGTCTTGCTTTTCAACAGAGTTTCTACAAACGAGCCATGTTCTATAACAAAATAGACATCTAGATGAAAAGGAAAAATTGAATCTTTGACAAACTGGTACATTTTATTTAAAGCGAGTAAAATCTCAGCAAAATAAAATGAGTGCTACAACAGCAAGGCAAGTGATGGCAGTTTCTCACTATTTTTATTCCCTAATTATTCTTATCGCCTCTCTTACAATGACCTGGCATTTGGAGGCTAAAGCGAACCAAAAAGATCCCCAAAAAATTGCTTTACTCTTTTTAACCTGTGGTGACCTGAAACAGGGAGATCTCTGGAAAAAACTTTTAGAGAGAGCTCCAGAAAAATATAGAGTCTATATTCACTCGAAAGAAAAGATTAAAGACCCCTATTTTGCAGATAAAGTGATTAAAAAGAGGGTTTCTACAAGTTGGGAAAGACACCTTCTAGCCTGGCAGCTGCTCTTTCGGGAAGCCGTTGCTGACCCAAGCAATTCCCACTTTGTCCTTCTGTCCGAATCTTGTGTCCCTCTACATGATTTAAATCATCTGTATGATCTTTTAACCTCACATAGCAACAGCTTTGTAAGTTATGGCAGACCTTGGTGGCCGCAGAGTCATCGCAGGGAAGTCAAGGAGTTACCGGCTGAACATCGATGGGTAGGTGCCGAATGGGTGATTCTTAACCGCGAACATGCAGAGATGGTTGCCACTGATCAATTTGTCATAGCTGCATGCCAACGGCATATTAATGACGCCGAATCCTACTTTCCTTCTCTTCTCAGCTTTTATGGCAAACTTCCAGGAGCAGAAGTCAAGAATCGGGTGACCACCTATGCAAATTGGCAGAAAAACGATGGGCCGCATCCCTATACATTTCATGAGGGATCGACTAGAGAGCAGAAGCTATTGCGACAGGCCAAATTGGATGGATACCTATTTGCTCGCAAATTTTCAGAAACCTTTCCAACAAAAGTTTTAATGAAACTGATTAAAGCATCGCCATAGCTTATTGCTTTCCTCGGATGTTGAGGCGCTGATCTTTCAAGCTATCATGGATCTCTTTCAAGATATCGCTCTTTCTTAAAAAACCTTGATCTCTTACCGATTTAAGATCCCAATCGGATGTCAGCTTGCCGTTAGATAAGACCATCAGCCTATCAGAAAATTGCAAAGCATCTCTAAAGTCATGGGTAATCAATAAAATTGTTTTAGGGTGTTTGAGGTTAAGCTCTTTGAGGAGCGCATACATCTGTTCTCGTAATGGATAATCGAGAGCGGAGAAGGGTTCATCAAGAAGTAAGACAGGTCGATTAAGTAGCAACACTTGAGCAAGTGCAACGCGCTGGCACATTCCTCCAGAAAGCTGCTCGGGATAGAGATTCTCACAGCCTTCTAATCCCACCTCTTGCAACATCGCTTGAGCTTCGCGAACAAGAGCTGTCTTGTCACGATTTTCATTGCCTAATTCTCCCAAAAGCATTGTATTTTCGAGTACACTTCTCCAAGGCAAAAGCGCATCCTCTTGAGTCATATAAGCAATTTTCTGCGGCTCTGGTTCCAGCTGCTTAGCTTCTAGCTTAATCTCTGGATTGTTCTTCTTTGAGATCATGCCGGTCAAAATTTTGAGGAGAGTTGTTTTTCCTGAGCCTGATTTTCCAACTAATGTCGCGATTTCACCACTCATCTGTTGATAGGAGAGTTGGTTAAAAATTTGGTGATCGCCATACCAAAAAGAGAGCTCTTCAATCGTTAACATGTCCCATGCCTAAAAAATTTCTCGTAGTAGACCATAAAAAGCATAAGCAGATCAATCTCTCTTCTGCTAAAGTCTATATTCTTTGGAATAAAGATTTAAAATATCTTCAGAGAGCAAAAAAATGCAAAAGAGTTCTTTTGAAGCAAGAATAGATAGAGAAGCAATCCAACAAACTTTAGAAGACCTAGATCTCGATGGTTGGCTGCTATATGATTTTCGACGCTCCAACGATCTAGCCTGCCGCATGCTAGGCATCGCTCCCACTACACTGCTTACAAGGCGATGGGCCTATTGGATTCCAAGAAAGGGAGAGCCTGTTAAACTGGTGCATCGCATTGAAAAAGAGCCGTTGGCATCGCTACCTGGCGAAGAGAGAGATTATGCCTCTTGGCAAGAGTGGCAGCAGGGCTTGGCGCAGCTGGTCAAAGGGCAGCGTAGAATTGCCATGGAATACTCTCCTAATGGCGCTTTGCCAGTCGTTTCTAAAGTTGATGCTGGCACACTCGAATTGGTGAGAGAACAGGGAGTCGAAGTCATTAGCTCTGCAGATTTAATCCAACAGCTCACTCCAGCTTTGAGCCCCGAGCAGGTTCAGAGCCATCTCTTTGCTGCTAGGTTTTTGCAAGAGATTGTCGAAGAGACCTGGGCCTGGATTTCGGAGCATATAAGAGAAAATCGGGAGCTGACGGAATATCAGGTACAGCAATACATCATGAATGCTATCGAACAGGCAGGCTTAATGACAGATGGACCTGCCATCTGCGCCGTAAATGCAAACTCGGCTGATCCCCATTATGTCCCTAGCCGCACTCACTCTAGTCCCATTCGTAAAGGCGATTGGTTATTAATTGATTTATGCGCCAAACAAGATTGGCCTGAAGCGATCTATGCCGATATCACGCGTGTCGCTGTCTTAGCTGATCAACCGACTGCGAAGCAACAGAAGATCTTTGATATTGTTAAAAATTCAAGAGATGCAGGGATTGCACTGGTAAGAGAGAGGTTTTCTAAGCAGGCAAGGATTGAAGGCTGGGAAGTGGATGCCTGCTGCCGGAAAGTGATCAACCAAGCCGGCTATAGAGACTATTTTATCCATCGCACCGGCCATAGCATCGATACGCATGACCATGGATCGGGAGCTAACCTAGATCACTTTGAGACTCATGATACTCGTCGCTTGCTTCCAGGAAGCTGTTTTTCGATTGAACCTGGAATCTATTTACCTGGGGAATTTGGGGTCAGGCTGGAAGAGGATCTCTATGTCGATGAGAAGGGGTGGATTGCGGTTACTCCAGGGATGCAGGAGCAAATTCAACTTTTGATTTAGTATTCCTTAAAACTCCTCGTGCCCCTACCCTTTTCGTGCCCGTGAGCGTGCCCGTGCCCGTGCCCGAATAAAATAAATAAAAATCCGAACTACTTTGCTTTATCTCTTCCGCATCCAGCCCTCGTGCCCCTTTTCGTGCCCGTGAGCGTGCCCGTGCCCGTGCCCGAATAAAATAAATAAAA
>CAZZJE010000067.1:0-10502 GCA_964654295.1 uncultured bacterium
GCCTTTGGATGTGTCATCTCCTACACCTTTAGTGTAGGGGCGTTGCTATGCGGCATTAGAAATAATCCCAAATTGCACACTAGCCGCTGGCTTCCCATCTTAGGTCTAATCAGCTGTACACTATTAATGGGCGCCTGCATACGCAGCTTTTTTCTAAATGGCATGAGCTCTCTGCTGATCTATTCGCTATTACTCACTTTCGGTATCGTCATGTATGCAGTAACGAGTAGAAAAGCTTTTGCACCAGCCGTAACAAATTAGATCTTCCATTTTTTGTTGAGATCTTCTCAGTCAACATGTTAAGAGAAAAAGAAAAAAGGTAGAAACCATGTACTCTTATTCTTTTTTTATTCGCCTGTCTGATGATGCACTCTCTTCTAATGCCTCTAGATGCAGAGGAAAAATCAGGAGCATCAAATTGTCCTGAGCTGACAGGTCAAGTGATTCGTCCAGACCATGAGCGTTACAACAAGGCGCGTTTGGTTGCCAACTACTACGTCTCTAAAAACCAGAAACCAGACCTTATTGTTTATTGTAAAAGTACTGAAGATGTCCAGAACGCTGTAAAATGGGCGCGCTGCCACAATCGTCCTATCCGCATCCGCAGCGGCGGACATAATCACGAAGGCTTTTCAATAGGAACAGGAGCAATTGTGATCGATGTTAGCCAGATGAAAAACATAGAGGTTGACAAAGAGAAATCGATTGCCAAGCTGCAGCCTGGCATTACAGGCGGAGAGCTCTACCGCGCTCTTTTTAAAGAAGGCCTCACACAAGTCGGCGGCACCTGTGAAGATGTAGGAATCTCCGGCTTGATTTTATCCGGAGGCATGGGTCCCCTTTTAAGATGGCATGGGATGTCTTGTGATAGCTTGGTCTCTTTTGAAATGGTCGATGCAAAAGGAAATGTTATTCAGGCTACTTTTGTGGAAGTAAATTCCGGTGATCCGACACCCATGGCCTATTTTGACGGTAATACGGTAACGGCTTTATGGAACTATGCGCAGCGCTTTGCCATGAGTGATAACTGTTTTTCTACAACCATGACTCCATCGACACCTGGCCATATTAATTTAGTTTCGGGACAGACACACGGTGCCTTTCCACCAAATTTAACATTAAGCAGTGGCGAAATTGCTGTAGTTGACGGAACATTAATTGGTGACCCAGACCCTGCATTTGACGTCTGCTCAAAGCCTCCAACAGTAAAACTAAAAGGCAAAAACATCGGAAATCTGCTTAACGCAAAAGGTATTACCTGGGGCTATTTTCAAGGGGGATTTGCAGACTGCTCTAAAACACATATTGGTAGCAAAGGAACCCCGATTCCCGATTACTCCCCTCACCATCAACCATTCCAATACTATAAATCGACCTCCAATCCAAGGCACCTGCCTCCATCGTCTATCGATAAAATTGGTTTTCAAGATCGTGCGAATCATCAATATGATCTCAAAGATTTTTGGAGGGCAGCAAAAATTCATCAGCTACCTGCTGTCTCATTTATTAAGCCTCCTCAATACCAAGATGGTCATCCTAAATACTCAAATCAACTTCTCTTACAAACATTTTTGGTAAAAACATTGAATCGGCTTCAGATGCTTCCCGAATGGAAAGAGATGGCTATGATCATTGTTTGGGATGACAGCGGAGGATGGTATGATCATGTGATGCCACCGATTATTAACCAATCGCACACGCCTGCTGATGCTCTTTTAGGTCCAGGCGATGCAGGAAAACCACCTCCAGGATCTTATCAAGGACGCTTGGCATATGGAATGCGAGTGCCATTTCTTGTGATTTCTCCTTTTGCTAAATCAAATTATGTGGACCATACCGTCATTGATCAGACCTCTATTTTGCACTTTATTCAGTACAACTGGTTTTTAAAACGTATTAAAGATCAATCGTTTGATTTGGTGGCAGGATCGATTCTCAGCCTTTTTAACTTTAATTTTCCGCAATACGACATTTTATTATTAGATCCTAAAACTGGGCTAAATCGGAATAACGATTGCTTCTCTTTAATTGAATCTGCTAATCCTACCTTATAAGGGATCGCTGGTCAAACCGTTGCTCAACCAACTCGGTATTGTTATGAATCAGTTGATTACAGGGTTACATCATATCACCGCCTTAGCCTCTGACGCACAGGACAACCTCGATTTTTATGCCGGCATCCTCGGTTTAAGAATAGTCAAAAAAACGGTTAACTTTGACGCGCCAGAAATCTATCATCTCTATTATGGGAACGAGAGCGGCTCACCGGGAACGATTATGACCTTTTTTCCTTATCCTGATATTCCAAAAGGAAGAAAAGGGAAGGGACAATTAACTGTGACCTCTTTTTCAATTCCTGAAAACTCAATCGATTATTGGATTAAGCGCTTAAAGAAGTTTCATGTGACATATGAAGAGCCTCAGCAGCGATTTGATAGCGAGCTCTATATTTATTTAGAAGATCGCGATGGCTTAGGGTTAGAACTTGTTGCCAACCCAAAAGATCAGAGGCGCGGTTTTACATATGGAAATATTCCTATAGAATATGCCATTAAGGGCTTTTACGGGATCACACTCTCTCTAGAAAGTTATGAAAAAACGGCTGCTCTACTCGTTGAGCAGATGGACCATCGTTTAGTTGCAGAAAAGGGCAATCGATTTCGCTATTCGGCTAGCAATCAGCCCGATGCCTTCGTTGATCTCTTGTGCCATCCAGACACCATGCCAGGAATTGGAGGAAGCGGCACCATCCATCACGTGGCTTTTGCAACAGCTGATGACCTGTCACAAATAGATGTAAGAGAGAAGTTACAGAAGGTAGGATTAAATATTACACCTGTCATAGACCGAGAGTATTTTCACTCTGTCTATTTCAGAGAGCCAGGAGGTGTTTTATTTGAAATTGCGACACTGCCACCTGGATTTGCTGTAGATGAACCTATAGAACAATTAGGCACGTCTCTCAAGCTGCCGTCCTGGTATGAGCGTTATCGCAGCCGGATAGAGAAGGGTTTAACACCGCTTCACTTAGATAACAGAAGGTTTCAAGATTAATATGCATAGCTATCAAGTGATCCAGCAGGGACAACCAATTGATAAGGCATCTAAAGCTCTTATTCTGCTTCATGGAAGAGGCAGTACTGCTTCTGATATTTTGAAGCTTGCCGATCAATTTTGTAACAATCAATTTTATATCGCTGCTCCTCAAGCCACGCATCAAACTTGGTATCCCTATAGCTTTTTAGCTGCAGAGAAAACAAACGAACCGTGGCTCTCATCAGCAGTCCAAGTTGTCAAACGGCTGATTGATGAGATCTCGAAACAGATCTCCAAAGATCAAATTTATCTAATCGGATTTTCACAAGGCGCCTGCCTCGCCTTAGAAACAGCAGCCAGATATGCAACAAAGTATGGAGCTATCGTTGCCTTTAGCGGTGGATTAATTGGAAGTACAATTGATGAAAGAAAATATCAAGGGAACTTTGAAGACACAAAAATATTTATAGGAAATAGCGATAAGGACCCGCATGTCCCCTTAATCCGTTGTCAGCAATCAGAAGAGCTTTTAGAAAATATGGGAGCCGACGTCACTTTAAAAGTTTATAAGGATATGGCCCATACTATTAATCGAGATGAAATTGAGTGGGTTAGAAAAAATATATTCTAAATTTCGGATGCAAAGACAAAAAATTAGCTATTAACTTCAAGGAATGGTATAAAATCACTCAATTATCACCAGGGGTGCCAAGTTGCATAAGCAACTTTGCTGAGAAATACCCTTAAACCTGATCTGGGTTATGCCAGCGTAGGAAGTGTGTCTATGTCAAATAAGCGCATCTGCAAGCAAACGCTTGCCCTCACATTCTTTGGTTTCCTCTTGGTGAATCTAAATCCAAGTAGGAGGGCCAACCATGTTCTCTGTCCGTCATCTATCTCACCCCTTTCACACAGCTATTCAACTTCCCTCCTTCTCTTTCATAAAAAGAAATTGGGGGAGGCCGCCAGTCGATTTGTCCTGCTACCTTGTCACCGAAAGAAGCGCTGTTGCTAATGAAGATGAGTTTTGTTTCAAAGTTGTTCGAGCGATAGAAGGTGGAGTGACTGCTATTCAATTTCGAGATCGCAATGAAGATCTCCAGGCAAGCTTGAGAACAGCCGACCGTTTAAAAAGCTTGATGAAGAAAAGAGGCATCCCTCTCATCATCAATAACCGCATCGATATAGCACTCAGTATCCAAGCAGATGGAGTCCACATCGGCAAATGTGACTTTCCTTATGCAAAAGCAAGAGCCTTATTAGGCAGTCGCTCCATTATTGGATTGACAATAGAGACGATTGAAGATGTTTTGGCAGCCGAAAAGCTCAACGTCGACTATTTAGGCTTACAGCTATTTCCTTCTAAACAAACGAAGCCCAACCATAATCGGCTCTGGGGAATTGAAGGCTTAAGGTTAGCTCGGCAGCTTTCCCATCATCGAATTGTTGCCATTGGAGGAATCGATTTAAACAACTTAGAAAAGGTCCTCTCCTATTTGCATCCAGGAGCGACACAAGATGGCGTGGCCATGGTCGGTAGATTATGGAGAAGCCAAGATCCTTATGAAGAGGCTCAAAAAATCAGAGCTATTTTCAATCGGATCTCCTCAACCAATAACTAAGGATAGACTATGTTCTTATATCGCTCAGGCTATCTTTTTGCGTTGATGTTTGCCATTATTTTGCTGCTTAACGTTAATTTTACGATTCTTCGCAGCTTACGCAATACACTTGCTGTCGCAGACTTAGGGGGTGGAGCTCATCTCATTCCCCTCTTCGAGTTATTTGCCGGGATACCCGGTGCTCTGATTATGACTTGGGGATTAGTTCTTTTAATCAACAGATTTTCAATCGAGAAAGTGTTTCTATTAACCCTTTCTCTCTTTTTAGGCTTTTTTCTTCTCTTTGTCTTTGTAATCTACCCCTTTCTTCAGCAATTACATCAAATAAACAGCGGTCAAAGTCTTATCCTGCTCTTCTTCATGCTATTTTACGCAATGTCAGAGCTATGGAAACCTGCTCTGGCTATCATTCTCTTTTGGGGACTTGTCAATCAATATGTTCCTCTTAACCAAGCAAAAAAATTATATGCTCCTTTGATGCTAGGAGGAAGTTTAGGTGCCATATTAGCAGCCCCTATCACTACACTTTGTACGTCGAAAACAATACAAACTTGGCTCTCTTTTAGCTCTGAAAGATGGTTATCCTCTTTTATCTTATTAACTCTTTTCATTACACTCATAGGAGCTGTTACTGGGATTCTCTATTACCGTTTATGGAACTATTTTTCTGCCGTAGACAGAAAAGTTAATTTAGATTCAACACCAAAAACTGAAAAGCGAGATTTTTCATTTAAAGATAGTATTGTCTTCTGTTGGCAAACTCCAGCGCTACGTCTTTTGTCTTGGATTGTGATTGCAGATTATATTGCCTACAGCTTAGGAGAAGTCATCTTCCTTGACGTTTTAAAGCTAAAGTTTCAAGACGCTTCCGAATATTGCAATTATATGGCTCAGCTTGGCTTATGGAGTGGTATTCTCACCTTCATTAGTAGCTTATTTATGACACCTTTTGTTCTTCAGCGTTGTTATTGGATTACAGCTGCATTGGTTACGCCCCTTTGTTTACTTATTACAGAAGGGCTTTTCTTTTTAGTACTTAGAGAGAGATCGTTCGCTACTCTTTGGTTAGGTTGGAGTGAAGTGGATTGGATGGAGGCCGTCATACAACTTGGATCGTTACAGTATTGTTTATGTCGAGGAGCAAAATACTCTTTCTTTGACGCTTCGAAAGAAATCGCTTTTGTTTTAATGCCTGAAGCGACGCGTATAAAAGGAAAATTAGTCATCGATGGGTTTTCTGCCCGAATTGGGAGGGGTGCGGGTTCGATATTGAGTCTTAGTTTGATTACACTATGTGGAGGCGTCCTTGCTAGTTCTTTCTTATCGGGATTGATTGCTCTCGGAACTGTTTTGAGTTGGATCGTAAGTACACATCAACTTGGAAGACTATTAGATAAGAAAGAATCACGAAAAAATAATCTTGTTCAAAAGATCCAACATTATTTATCTTTAGATAAAAATATTTAAAACATAGAAACTATGCCAAATTACATCAACATATCTCTTTTAGAAAATACTAATATTTATTGGGAAAAACAATTATCTGGAGGAGAACTCCAACAAGTTCGCAACGCGATTAAAGGGCACCAGGTAGTCGCGATTCTACCAGCCACCTTAAAACCCGTTCGAACAAATAATTGTAAAAACTTCGCAAAAGATTTCTTTCTTCCGGCAACGGTTAACCATGCCATTAAGGTGCAACATTTGGTTGCCAAAGTTTTTGCGATCCTCTTTTCGTTAATCTTAGATCTATCTACTTTAGCTATTCGCCTATTGACTTGCATTCCACGAGCTGTTTCAAATGCCAGACAGCCTAAAAACCCTCTCCACAGCTATTTAACTGCTCAACAAGGTATTAATAAAAAATTATTAGCGGCTGATCATGTAAAAGTTAAGTTGGTATGGGAATCTGTCAGCAATTTCGGATTCAGCGAGTGGACTGATGCAGATGGAGTGTTTCATAGACAGCGTAATATGGATCTAAATTGGAAAGAGGAGTGCATTAACTTCATTGAGCAGCCAATCTATGAAGGCTATGATCTATCATGCAGTGGAATTTCACTTAATAAGACTATAAAATAAAGTGTCGATGTCACGAATAAATTTATATCATTACACAAATACATGAGATCAATCGAAACATAAAACCAAATTATTTTTAAATATTCCATGACATTCACTTCGCAAGTAGAAACTAGCTATTCGTTCCAAGATCAGTACCTTATAGGACACGATGGAAAGCGATATTTACCGATTAATTTCGAAAACGAATGGCATGCAGAACTAGATTATGCATTGAAAGATCCGATCCAAACGCAAACAATCTATTCTGCTTATAAAATACATATTGAAAAAACGCTTAGTGAAGAATCTCAAACTCAATTCTGGAAAGCTCTAGTTAAACTTTGCTATCACTTTGGATCTAGAGAATATCCCCCCATTGAATCTTTAACTACAGCTTTGGTTACGGAAGGATTTGCTTTTAAAGAGTGGCACGCACAGTATTCTGATACTTTTAATCAGTTTATACAAGCCGCTAATAAACCCTCCGTAGAGTTTTTTCCTGAGGCATCCGACATCACACATGTTGTCATTACAACGACATTTATGAGCGGAGGAAACCTGTCAGCAGCTAAAGCAATTAAAGCTTATCTAAAGACTTTTGGAAATCGTTATCGCGTCACAATTATTGATTCAGAAGCAATTGCGGAGAATCATGATCCCTTTATGCAAGCGACTGGGTTGGTCACACTAGATAAAATTTATTTAAAGGTCATTCAGCAAGAGCATCAATTCGAAAGAGGCTTTAAATTACGAGACGAGCACAAGAAAGTTGCTCGCTATATTCAGTCTTCAGAAATCTTAGAGATGAAAAGAGCTGTTGCAGCGCTTAAGCCACATATTATCTTAAGTACGCGCAATTTTGTTCCAGACGATCATGCGCTCTGCAGCTTAGGTGTTCCTGTAAGGATTGTCTACTGCGATTATGAGGTCGGTTTGTTTCTCTTTGGACTCGTTGGCAGAATTCATCCTCTAATCAAATGTTGGATGCCTGCTTTAAAGCCACGGGTTTTTCGATTTTTTTTACATTCTAAGCGGGAAAATGCTGAGCTATATCAGGAATCTCTTCCTGTTGAAGAAATCATGCGGCGGATCTCAACTGTTACTCATGCCTCTTACGAGAAGATTCGAAAGCAATATAAATTATTTGGGTTTCCAACCCGCCAAGAGATCAGGCGAATTGAAGATTCGACAGAGTTATCTAAGATCCGTAAAGAATGGGGTCTTCGTCCAGGTGAAAGATGTGTTCCTATTGTTATGGGGGTCAACGGTGTAGGAATACTTGAAGATATTTTTAACACTCTTCTGAAAGAGCCAAAAGGAATGTTAGCTACCAAATATATCTTCATCTGTGGAAGAAACGAAAAATTAAAAGAGCGGCTTGAGCAGAAATTAGCCTCTACAGATTGCCAACGTACGACTCTCGATAGATCCCAAATTTATGGTTTTGCTGAGCCAAAAGAGATTAATGAGCTATTGAATATTGCTTCCATTCAACTTTCTAAAATTGGTGGTTCAACTGTTGCTGACGTTCTACTAACAGGAACTCCCCTATTTGTGATGGGTCAATATCCTTGGGAAGAGGTCAATGGAGAAGAATTACGGGATCATAAATTAGCTTATTACTATCAAAACAATGGAGAATCTCTTTCTCACCAAATTGAGTCTGCTATTTTAGACTTTGAGCAGAAACATGGAAAGGGAAAGCCTGTTATCGCTCGTCCCAATTGGAAAGACAAATTGATCAAAAGCCTCGATAAGTTAAGTGATCAAACTACAGGCTGCAGATAGGCTTTGAACCATTCTCGTGCGATCTTAGCGACCTCTTCTAGGCAGCCTGGTTCTTCGAATAGATGTGTAGCCCGTGGAATGACTGTCAATTGCTTAGGACAGTGAAGGGCTTCGTAGGCTTGCTGATTTAATTCGATCACACCGTGGTCGCGCTCTCCAACGATAAGTAAGGTAGGCGAAACAACTTTTGGTAAGACCTTTAATGCAAGATCTGGGCGTCCGCCTCGTGAGACAACGGCCTTAATTTTTTCACCTAGCTCAGCGGCCACTTCTAACGCTGCTGCTGCCCCGGTGCTTGAACCAAACAGACCGATCGGAAAATCTTTGGTCTGAGGCTGTTTTTTTAGCCAATCAACGATGGGAATTAAGCGTTTGCTCAATAGCGAAATATCAAACCGAGTCTCATAGACCTCATCCTCTTGCATGGCCAATAGATCAATTATAGTGGTTTAAATTTGATTTTTTCATAAAAAGCTTAAAAAAGAAAAATCTATAGCTTCTGCTAAAGTCTTAACTCTCTCTAAAGTTAAACGAACCTTTTTCTTGAAATTTGCCCAAAAGACTTCAATAGGATTTAAGTCCGGCGAATAAGCGGGAAGAAATAAAATTCTACAACCAGCCTTTTCTATTAGCTTTCGAGATTCCTCCGACTTGTGAAAAGTTGCGTTATCCATGATTACAACTTGGCCCGGCTTGAGCTCGGGAATAAGAAAATCTTTTAACCACATGTTGAATAGCTGAGTATCGCATGTTCCTTTGTAACAAAAGGGTGCCAAAATTCTAGACTCTATTTTTGCTGCTATAAAACTTTCTCTAGCGTACCTTAAGCCAGAGATAGCTCCAAAAATCTGCTTTCCCTAATTGCTCTGCCATATTCTCGAGTAAAGTATTTATTAATCCCACTTTCATCTACATAAACACGGTCTTCTTTGGGAATCGTTTCTAGTTCCTTTTGAAATGCCTCTCGTTTCTTCTCATCCCTTTCTTTGTAGCGTGAGGTCTTTTTTTTAAAGTAATATTGAGCCTTTTGCAGGCATAAAATACTGCTTGTAAAGTTGTGCTGAACTCAGCAGCAATCTCTCTTAAATAGCTGTCAGGATGGAGTTCAATATATTTTTTAAGTTTTTCATTATCAATTTTACTAGGTTTGGACCCATTCATTTTAGGGGCCAAATCTTGTTGCTTTTGTCTAGAAAGCCAGTTTGCTAATGTGGAAATGGTAACACCAAAAATCTTACTTGCCTCCAAACGAGATCCACCATTTGCAATATAATTTAAAGCTCTTTGTCTTAAGTCGATTGAATAAACCATGACGATTTATATACAGAAAAAATCATAAAAAATCAATTTTAAATTACTATATAACTATGATGAACTTGCGATCTTCATGGAAAGTGCAGAAATAAATAGGGAAGATTTGGAAGAAATTATCCTATCTCCAGGGTCGATGTTCTAAAAACAGTTTTTTGATTTCTACAATTGGGATCTTTCTAAACGATAACTTCTTTCTTGCTTGATCACTCTTTTGTACCCAAGACCATCTGGGGATGCAGCATTAATATAAAGGCATCCATTAAGAAACATATGGCCTGCCCCGGCATGTATGTGCCCGAAGACGTGAAGTTTTATTTGGGTTTGTTGGATTTTACTGAACAGATCCTCACAACCCACATGCTTGTTTAAACAAATTTCATCTCTTATCTTATAGGGAGGGCCGTGCGTGATCAATATTTCTGTTTTTTTGGGGATCAAATCCCAGTGTTTTTTGATGTCTGCTCCTCTACTACGACTAAAAGCCCAATCGCTGAGACCTGGTTGTATGGGGCTGCCCCAGAATCTCGTCTCTTTGATAACACAACCTGAATCGCTCAAGTAAATAATTTGTCGCTTTGTGCACTCTTCTTCCATCAACTCAGGCAATAACGCGAAAAATCCATCATGATTGCCAGCTACTAATAGACGATAAGAGTATTTTTGTCCTTGAAACCAATC
>CAZZJE010000068.1:0-10388 GCA_964654295.1 uncultured bacterium
CGTTTAGATATCGAGTCGCTCAAAGAGTCGATTGCAGCTCTTTTTACAGGATTACAGCTAGAAGCTAAAGTTTTAGAGTCCGACCCGCACTCTGTGCTCTTTGAGTGGAAAGTGATCGAAGACAAAGAGGTGCGTTTGTACGGGCTATCCCGTGTACTAACAAATGAGCAGGGGACAGCTCTACTTAGTTATCAGACTGAAAAACCGGACCAATTTGCTGCTGCGCAAACCATTTGGATGCCTGTTTTAAAGAAGGTGGAATACAAGATTGCAGAGAAAGAAGTTAAACCAGCTTTACCTAAAGCTGAAACCGTCCCTTCTGCCAACCCTCAACCGCAAGAGGCCCTGCCGAAATCGTGAGTGATGAGTGGCATCAGCAAGAGGGAATTGTTTTGTGGCATGGTCGACATGGAGAGCGCGGCCATGTCTTACATCTTTTAACTGCAGAAGAGGGGATTGTTCACCTCTACTTTCGACAAGCCATCAAATCCCGCGAAGCGGCTATCGATGATCTCATCCGAGGTGAGTTTATCTATCGCGAAGGGAAAGGTGACCTCAAAGATCTGAGAGAGTGGAAGCCTTTAGAGTACTTTGATAAGCTGCGCGGCTCCTATAAGCTTCTGGAGCAAGCGACGGCGATGATGCGTGCTCTAAGGCGTCTCCTACAGCCAGATTTCCCTTTTCCAAAGCTCTATCGCCTCACACGTTTTTTCTTGAATCAGCTGCCCGAAGTTGAGGTGCCAGAGCTGTTAACAGCTAGCTTCTATCTGCGTCTGCTTAGACATGAAGGACTATTGCAACTGCCGTTTCGTTGTCATCATTGCCAAACGATTTTGTCGACCTTTAGTTTCGATGGCAAAGAGATGTTTTGCCAATCTCACTCTTCTATCACAGCCATAACAATTGATGAAGAGCAAGCGATGCAATGGGAAATCTTGACGGCTTGCCAGCAGCTGGATATTTTAAAACAGATGAACCTGTCGCCTGAGCAGATTGGGCATATCTCTCGCTTTTTTGACCATCACTGTAGTACTTGATCAAAAAGTTGACGCCTTAAAAAATTTTTCGTAATAGAGCAGCGCCAAGATTGTTTTGCCATCTAAAATCTCACCTGTCTCAATCATCCGAAACGCCTGTTCTAAAGCAACAGGCTGCACGATAATCTCTTCTCCCTCATCAAGCCTTTGTCCTTTCCAGGTGAGATCTTTCGCTAAATAGAGATCCATGCGTTCCGAGCAGAAGCCAGGCGAGGTGTAAAAGCTCATCATCCATTCAATAGAATTTGCTTGGTAGCCAGTCTCTTCCGTTAATTCACGAGAAGCAGTCTCTTCTGGAGGCTCCTGCTCTTCCCTAGTTCCTGCAGGTAGTTCCCATAAAAGTTTTCCAACAGCTCGACGCTGATTTTGAATAAAAATAATCTCTTTTTCATTTAAAAGAGGCAGAATCAAAACTGCCCCAGGATGCACCACAACCTCTCTAGGTAAATGACCATTCATTTCTGGAGGCTGGATAAGCGTCACCCGCTTTCCTCGATATAAGAGTTTACCTTCGGGTTGGTAATCAGTCGGTGGCTGACGCTTATCCATCATTTTTCTCACACTAGTCTATTTAGTCGCTGAAATGGCAACAAGTTCTGGTTCAACAGGCTCATTCAAACTGCCGTCAGAGGTTACTGTTTGGTTATAATTACGTTTAATTAAATTGTAAACTGCTAGCAAAACAAGCAGTGGGCAGCAGATTTCTAAGATAGGATTAGTGATGGCGATGATCGTTTCTAATCCAAGCAGAGAGAGAAGGTATGAGCTGACTAAACCGATAATCATGGCCCATGAAGTTGACTGGGGTACTTTAGCAAGATACTTCTCTTTTAAAAAATCTGTGTAGACAGATAGCATGGCGATAGAAGTTGTCAAGCAAGCTAAGACGACAGCTGAAACAGTAATCAACCCTAAATGAGGCCCTAAGAAGGCGTGTGAGAGATAGGGGAGCAGTTGTTCTTTAGCCAATCCATGCAGCTGGCCTGCATTTCTTGCCGCCATATAGATCAAACCAACGTAAACTAAAGCTAGAACAACCATTCCTACAGAGCCTGCAATCAGAGACTTTCTTCTCGATCCCTTCTCTGTTTTCTCGCTTGCTCTTAATACGGCGATAATCGAAGAGGAGAAATAAAAGGCTGCAATTAAATCCATTGTGCTGTACCCCTGGATTAAACTCATATAAAAGAGTGAACTTGGCGCTACGACTGTTTCCGGCTCTGTAGCTATCTCAGGCGAGTGCCACATGCCCATCACCCAGAGTGCTGCTAAGCTGACAAGTAGGGCTGGTGTTAAATACCTACCTAAAATCTCCATCATCCGTGTCTTGCTGGCAATAATCCACCAGACGATTAGAGAATAGATGGCTCCAAACAGCCAGGCCGGGCAGGCAGGTACGGCACTTGCAAAAGATTCATAAGCGATGTTAATGCATCGGGGAGCCGCTCCTAATGGAATCCAGACAGCTGTTAAAATCGTTGTAAAAATGAGCGCATTGCGTGCACCGAGACTACTGAAAAATCGGTTAGTGTCGCCCTTATAAGCGATCATTGTGAGTGTTCCAAGGAAGGGACCGACAACTCCTCCTAAAATAAATCCTATGGTCACATAGGACCATTCTCCTTCCGCAAGCTGTCCTAAAAATAGGGGAAAAACCAGATTCCCAGATCCAAAAAACATGGAAAAAAATGCCAATCCAATTGTAATTGGCGATAAAGATGCTTTTGCAGTCATCGATAACCTCGTAAGAAATATTTAAAAATCAAAAAAAATGAAAAGCGCTAGGCGCAAAAGGGGGTGTATATGTCGCTGTCGAAGCGACAACACAGTAGGCAGGAAAAGTAGACATTAGAATAGGCGCTTGCCATCTTTTTGATTACGAGGTTATCTACTTAAATCGTTAGGTTCAACTTCTTCTCTTGCACGTTCAAACCAGCTAATGACTCTGCGTAACTGCTCCTCTCCATAAAGGCTGACAAAGCGAGTCGTGTCACGATGCTTGGCATCCTTTAGGACTTCTAGCCGTTCTTCGATGAAGTCTTCAGTAAAAGGAATTCCAGCTTGAACTGTGATGCACTCTTTCCAACTATCATAGGTCTGCGGCATCTCCTCTTTCATGCATCCTTCCATACTTTTTCGTCAACCTCTTTTAAAATTGCTAAATAGGGTGAAGATGTTGAAAACCATGTTTTCCAAACTTGCGCCCTTTTTGCTCTAAGGAATATACTTATGGATCGTTAACGCATCAATCAAAAAATTTAGGATTTTCTTGACAAGGGTTAGGTTCAATTTTTTAAACTAAGTTTTAAGAGGTTTGTGAAGCTAATTTCATAAGAAAATGCCATGTTTTAAAGTGTAAGGGTTTGTGAATAAGAGCGGGCTTGTTTTAAAAAAAGGGCGAGATAAAGCCGTTAGACAAAGGCATCATTGGATCTTCTCTGGAGCCATTGAACACTATCCAGAAGGGAAGCAGGGGGAGATCTATCCCGTTTACTCTTCAAATCAGGAGCTTTTAGGCTACGCAACACTCAATCGTGGGGCATCTATTGCTGCTCGTATGCTCTCTTTTGGAGCGGAAGATCCCCTGGAATCCCTAAGAAAAAATATTTTTCAGGCGATTGCATGGCGTAAAAAGCTTTTCTCTGAGGAGCAGACAACGGCTTATCGCTTGATCAATGGTGAGGGAGACCAGCTGCCTGGACTGGTTGTCGATCGATATGATCAAGTGTTAGTCGTTCAAATAGCGACTTTAGGAGTGGAAAAACTTAAAAATCAGATTGTGGAAACATTGGTTTCTGCTCTGCAGCCACAGACGATCTTTGAAAAATCAACCCAGCCTGCAAGAAAAGAAGAGGGCCTACAGCCTGTTCAGCAACTTCTCTATGGAGCTTCTCCAGATCTTGTCACAATTCAAGAAAACGGATTAAATTTTATCGTCGACATCCCAAATGGGCAAAAGACTGGATTTTTTTGCGACCATCGAAAGATGCGAGAGCAGGTGCGTCACTGGTCCAAAGGGGCTCATGTTCTAAATACTTTTGCTTATACAGGAGGCTTTAGCGCCTATGCCGCTGCAGGAGGAGCTAAATTTGTCCATAGCGTTGATATCTCCGCTCCAGCTATTGCCTTAGCCGAAAAAAATGTGGCTGCCAATGCCCTTAAGAGTTGTCAGCTCAAATTTACAATAGGCGATGTCTTCTCTTTCCTAAGAGAAGAGCGGCTGGATCAGTATGACCTGATGATCTTAGATCCTCCAGCTTTTGCCAAGCGCAAACAGGAGGTTGTCGCTGCCTGTCGAGGTTACAAAGAGATTAACCGCCTTGTGATCCAGCAAGCTAAGCCAGGAACTCTTTTGTTAACCTGCTCCTGCTCTTACCATGTGGACACTGCTCTTTTTCAAACGGTTGTTTTCCAGGCGGCCTTAGAGGCTGGTAGATCGGTTCGAATTGTCGGCAGACATCAGATGGCACCCGATCATCCCATCAATCTCTTTCATCCCGAGGGAGATTATTTAAAATCTCTATGGTTGCAGATCGACTAAAATTAGATGGCAGCATAGCTTGCCATGCGTTAGAATAAATGTAATGAATGTATGTTGATACGATAGGCAGGTTATGGATTTCAGAATTGAGCAAAAGCCCTCTATTCAAATGATGGGCATCTTTGTCAGAACGAGTAATGCCGAAAATGAGAAGAGAGGGGATATCATTCATCTTTGGCAACGTTTTTATCAAGATGGGATTCTGTATAAAATTCCGAATCGTGCCTCTGAAGAGATTTTTGCTCTTTATACCGATTATAGTGGCGATTATACTCAACCCTATACGTTGGTTATCGGTGCACCTGTCTCGAATGTAGAGAACATACCCGAAGGCATGACCGTCAAAACAATTCCAGCTTCTACCTATGCTGTCTTCACAGCTAAGGGCGAGTTTCCTCAAAGCCTGATTGAAACTTGGGGAACAATTTGGAAGAGCAAGTTATCCCGTAGTTATACGGGGGATTTTGAGCTTTACCGCCCTGAATTTCAAAATAAAAAATCTGATGAAGTCGATGTCTATATTGCCCTTAAAGGGGGGAAATTGAGTTAAAGCTCCCAATCTACGCGCCAAAATTAAATAAGAGAATTTAACAGTTGAAGTTACCTGGAGATTGTACGTTTTTAATGAAATTGCATGTTTATCACAGCTACTATTGAGTCGCTCTAACGAGCTCTATACTAGATTTACAACTGTTTTCCCACAGTTCCCGTCATCCTCCGCTTCGCTCCGGATTTGGTCACTGTGAGCTAGCTTAAGTCGTCCTCTCTTCGTTCGGACTCTAAAACATCTTTTGCAAAAACTTTGGTAAGTAGCTAGCTCGTAGAGCGTCTGAAGATAGCCCGTAGTGACCGAATCTGGAGGATGAAGGGAACTACGGGAAAAGGGATTACAAACAAGCAGAGCCCGGTAGATTCAATGGCAGCCTGCGGTTAAAAATATTGAGAAACGTACAATTTCCAGGTAACTTTTGAATTAGCCATTCGTCTTCAATATCCTCCATTCTTTCAAAAGCAGAGCGTAGTAGAAATTCTCTCATACTAATCCCCAACTTTGCGCAGGCCATTTAAGGTACATATGCTCATTGGGAGACATGTCCAAAGTAAGTTTGATCTTTCTTTCATAAAATCACCTTTGTTTCCACTTTTATTAGGATGAAAGCTGTGTTTCTGTGGAATATCTATGACTGACTGTTTGTTGTAGTATTCAAATGATTTGATGATATTTAATATCACATGTCCACCGAACCAGGAAGGTGTCGGCGCTATAATTAAAATAAGAAAATTTAATGCATTTAGGCTATGTAACTTTTGAATTAAGGGTAATTTAAGTGTTAATAAAATCACAAGCAATCAAGATATCACAAAGGACTCTGTATAGCTATCTACGCCATCAAAGGCCTCTTTCGGTTTTTTTGTAAACAGATACCATCGCAGAAATAAAAAGATGATTAGATTAGTTGTAGAGGTTTATAAATGGATTTTGTAATTACAGGAACGGAAAACATTCCTACTTATTTGGCAATTATAGGTTTCACTTTTGTCTTTTCATTCTTTACTTGGTTCTGTTTGTTCAAAGAATTAGATATTCACGAAGTTAAGTACACAAAAAAACTAAAGCGGAGGTCTTTGTGGTTAATTTTCTCAAACCTTTTATTACTAATCACTTGGTGGCGGGTATTACAGCTTTTACTTTTACGGCTGCAGTAATGGCTCCATTTCCTGCTTATGCATCTGGTGTTAATTTAGATCCAGCAGCAATCAACTTTGGAATTAAGATTGATAAACTCTATGAGAAGGTAAAAAAGTGCATTGACAAAGGCGAGACAAATAAGATTGTCGGTTACATGTTTGATTTGAAGAGTGAAGTTGAGCAGTACACAGGCCATAAGTTTGACATCAACAAGACAATCGACCAGGTGCAAAAAGAGGCCAAATCGAGAGGTCAAAAGGTAGATGACAAATACATCAAGGCCATTAAAAAGGAGTTTAGCAAGCAAGATAAAAAGCACAAACATAGAGCAGTTTGGTTTGCTCAATGTGCCGAGTTAGATATACCTTACTCAACCTTTGAAGCCGACACAAACTTTGAAATAAACTACATGATAGCTAAGTCCTCTCACAAAGGAAAGAGCAATGACGTTGAGATTGAAGATGTTCCAATCACAATTATGGTAGGCGTAACCGTTACACTTTGTGGATTGTTCCTCTTGTTTGTTCCATTGCCTGGATGCCAAGTCGCAGGTGGATGGCTCTGTAGTTCGGGAGTGTCTATTTTAGGTGGGGACGCTATCAGAAGATGGGATGAGTTCGATCAAGAACAAAGAAAAAAGAATAAATAAAACGTTGAGCTCGAAATAATCTTATAAAGCTTCTAATTAAGAGTTTAGAGGCTTTTTTTTGTTCTCTAGAAGTGTTAAAATTTGCAAGAAATTGAATATAAATCTGTAACCTCCTTAAGTTCTAGCTATAGAAAAGTGATGATTAATTTTGCTCAAGAGATAGCTAGTTAGCTAAAACTTGACCTAGTAAGTGTTGAAGTTGAAAAAGGCGACTCTTATCCCAACCTCTTGAAGGTCTTGGAGGCCCTTCGCTTTTGAATATGTGGATGAAGCAATGGGATTTATAAAATGCGTGAAGCCTATTATCTACATTCTATTTAGTTGATATAACTGATGCGATTAAAAACGCTATTTCCTAACCAGTCGAACATCTTTTGTTGGACTAGAGCAAGAGCTCCTGCCGCGCAATGCTCACCAGCTCCTTCGGCATTGCTTAAAAATTGATACTCTTTTGGACAACGTAGTTTGTCGTATAATGGTTTTGCTTGTCCGCTGCTAAGCACTTCATTTTCAGTGTCAAATATTAAAGTGGGACATTTGATGTTTTCGGTGACACCTTCTAATGTGTAACGTTTCCAATCATCAAGAAGAGAGACAAAGGTCTCCTTTCCATGGATTGCCATGCGAGAGCGAAAGCGAAAGGCCATTGTAGGCATCTGCATGATCTGCTCTAAAGAAGACTCGACAATGCTGCTATTCCCCGTCTCATAATACTCTTTGACACCCGGCATCTTCTCTATAATGATATCGACGGGAGAGTAGATTCCTGGCAGGGCGATTAAGGCATTAATCCTCGGTTCAAAGGCGGCTGCTCGAGGAGCTAAATAGCCTCCCCAGCTTAAACCAATTAAAGCAATAGCCTCCTTATCGACATCCACTCGGCTATAGAGGTAATCCACAACAGGTGTAACGACGGTTTCCCAGTTATAGCGCATGTAAAGATGTTTTAAAATGAGCATAGCACCTTGGCCTGGGCCATCAAATGTTAAGACGTTATAGCCGCGCGCTAGTGCTCCGGTAACGATAAAAAAATAGCTCTCTTGCTGTGTGGCATCGTAGCCTTGGTTAACAATCACGATTGGACGAGCGACTTGCATTCCATCGGGACTATAAAAATAGGCGGGAAGCGTCGTTCCTTCAAAGGGGATTTCGACTGCCTCAACAATAGGATTTAATAGATGAAGAGCTTCGTTAAACGTAGAGACATGACGCTCATAAGTTTCAATAAACTTGGGATCATTTAAGCTGTCATAATAAAAAAATGTGGCAGTACGAAAATAGTTAGAGGCGCGCAAAAGTCCTTGTCGCGCGCTAACAATATGGCCATGGCGCAGAGATTCCTTGGCTTGGTCATAGATGCGATCTGCTGTGCGATACCATTCGCGCATCCAACTCTCTCGGTCACCCTCTTTTATTCGATGCGCTGTTACTAAGCACTCTCCGAGATCGGCTCCTTCACTATAGATATAACCGCAAGTACGCAAAAGCTGAGCATCATATTCAGGAAGTTGAAAATGTAACCGCATGCGAAACCTCTTTTGTCGATTTCTATCTTGAGCAGAGATGTAGCCGACCCCTCCTTTTTTCGCAACTGGCGATCACATTAGCTTGCTAAAATTTGGTTTAAAGAACTCTTAAACTGAGTGAGTGCTTCCAAATGTTGTTTCATATGGCGTTCGTTTGCCATCCTGACAAGATCATCATTCACAGCATTTAGCTGCGCAATAGTGCTATTAACATTCGCTTCAATTTGACGTAATCCCATCAGTGATTGCTGGTATTGTACCTCATAGAATGAAATGTTTTGGTTAAAGCGATTGATACGACCTTCTTCAAATGAGATGTTAAGACTGATTGCTCGCAGTTCATCATATTTAGAAGGTAGAGAGACTTCTATTTGTCGAATTCGATTTGGTAAATTTTCAAGGGCGCTTATTTGATTTCTTATTTCATCTAGTTGTCTATCAATCACCCCAACCTGCCTGTTAGCTGCGGAAGCGTTTGCCAACCCCTGTACAGGCGTTGAAGCAATCCTCTGCCTTTCAGCAAAGAGAGGGGCACGGCGAGCTCTCAAGTGATTAATTAATATTGGTGCACTACTTACTTGACCTTGAGCCGAATGCCGCTCTTGTTTCAATTGGTTAATTTCACGTTCTAAAATGACATTTTTCTGGTTATACCTATGTAGCTGTTGTACTGCTCCCTGCTGGCCCCTTTGTTCAGTGGCAAGACGTGATTGAGTTTCTTCTAAATTGGCAGTGGCTACTTCTAAGTTTTTCTTGGCTGCTTGGATAGCTATTTGATGTCGGAGGTTCATCGCTTGTCGCTCACTTTCTTGCTGTCCCTTTAGCTGCTGATACTTTTGGCGATGATCTTTTACTATCAACTGAGCTTTTGGAGATAATAATTGCTGCTGATTAATGAGATTGTCGAGCGGAGCTTTTCCTGCGATTGAATCGGAAGCGTGTGCAAGAGTGTATTCTAGCGTTTTCTTTTGCAAAAGTGGTTGATGATCTAGTTCTTGGATAAACTCTTTCTGCTTGAACCATGCTTGACCATGTTTATTAATAAAAGCTTCGAAAGAGAGATTGAGCATATCTTCATGAAGAAACTGAGCAATTTGCGCTTTGCTTGGTTGTAGAGTGGTTAGAACATGAGAAAATTCTTCAAGGACTGAATAGCTTTGGCCTTTGAGGCTCTCTTGCATTTTTTGGATCGCTTGATCTTTATCAGAACGCTGGCATTGTGGGTCTCTTGTCCAGGCAGTCCCATGCTTCGCAAGGAAGCAGAGCGGAGAGAGTTTTCTTTCCAAGTCAAAAGAGATAAACGGAAGTGTGTCTAAATCATTTTTTAAAGCAGTAAAGATCTCTTCTTGGCTCACTGATAAAAGCGTTCGATCTTCTGCATATGAATCACTTTTCATTGAATCATAAGGCATGTGCAAAAAGGCCTCTTTTGCCTTTAGCCTTTGGTCGTTATTCAGCAATTCAATGCCCAATTTTCCATGACGCTTGCGGAACTCATCATACGATAAATTTCCTAATGCTAACTTAGGATAATCTCTAAAGATCGTGACATTAGCAAGTTCTGGAAGACCAATTTCAAGAGCATCCACAGCTGCTTGATACTTAGATCGCATTTCAGCTAATCCGATTGTGTCTTCTCGCAGCTCGCTGATCAATCCTTGGCGACACTCATCCATGAAATTTGGACTTGCAAAACAGACGCCATTGCCTTCATTTCGCCTCAGGAAATCTAAATATTTGAGCTCTCCTCGCATCAGACGCTTCATTTCGTTTGTGACAACTTCAGATTTGATATCGGTTTCTGAAATATTCAATAAGCGGATCTCTGTTGCAAAATTTGTACGGGCATCGGAAAGGCAGGTATTGGATTCTTCCAGATGATTAAAGAAGCTTGCTTTTAAACTATTCCTAGATTCTTGGCTTAATAGCTTTGAAGGTAAATTTC
>CAZZJE010000069.1:0-10377 GCA_964654295.1 uncultured bacterium
ATCTGTTTTACAATTCTTTGTATGACGCTTTCGTTAGTCGCTGTCTTCATCCCCTTAGTTTTTCTTCCAGGAATGAATGGCCGACTCTTTCGTGAATTTAGTGTGACCTTGGCCGTTGCCATTTTAGTTTCAGGATTTGTCTCTTTAACATTCACGCCAATGTTATGTAGTCGCTTTCTATCGAATCATAGCAGTCCAAATCGGCTACAAGGTGTTGTTACAAAAGTCAATCATTGGATGGTGACATTGTATGGAAAAACGTTGAAAGTCTGTTTTCGCTTTCCAAAATCAATTCTCTCCATAGCCATCCTCTGTGTTGTAACCAGCGCTTTTCTCTTTTTTAAGCTGCCAGTCAACCTAATTCCATCCGAAGATCGCGGGTTCTTTTTTGCGCTAGCAAACTTGCCTTCAGGCATTGAATCTGCTCAAGTAAATGAAAAACAGAGAAAGTTAGAGGCATTGATCCAATCAAATTCCCATGTGGATAAGTTTTTAAGTCTGGATTTGGATGGCAACTTATTATTTATCATACAACTTAAGCCTCTTCCTCAGCGTACCCCCCTGCAAAATGTGTTAGCTGAGGTGCGAAATAAGATGGAGACAATTCCCGGAGTACAAATCTTCACACAGCCTTATCAGCTAATCAACCTTGAAATTGATTTTGGAAATGCTGGTCAATACAAGCTCATTATTCGAGGCATGGATTTTGCGGAGGTGGAAAAGAGTGCTGCTCAACTTGTAAAAAAATTACAGTCTCACCCTGAGTTTTCCTTTGCACAGAGCTCAGTTAAAAATGATGCTCCAATTCTTAAGATGCAAGTGAATGAGGCTTTGATGCATCAAGTGGGAATTGAAAGAAGAGAGCTGCAAGAGCTATTACAAAATGCTTTTGGCCAAGGATTTATTGGGTCTATTCAAAAAGGGGCTAGCCAAGAAAATATCTATATCGATCTCTTGCCAGAATACAAGAATTCGTTGAATGCCCCCGAAAAGCTCTCTCTTGCCACTAGAAATGGCCAGCTTGTTCCATTTAAAGCTGTTGCCACATGGCATGAAGAGCTTGGTTCGCCAAACTTTATGCAGTATGAACAGCTTCCTGCAGCGACTATTCGATTTGCCTTAGCTAAGGATGTTGAGATTAGCAAAGGCCTTCAGCTAGCCGAAGAGCTGGCTAGAGATTCTTTGCCAGAACATGTGAAAGGTGAGCTTGTTGGTTCAGCAAAGGCGATCTCTTCAACACTCTCAGATACTCTGATCCTTCTGTTAGCTGCAGCTCTAGTGATGTACCTTGTATTAGGTGTGTTATATGAAAGTTTCATTCATCCCTTGACCATCCTCTCCTCTATCCCATTTGCAGGGCTGGGTGGCGTCTTAACACTATTTCTATTTGGAGAACCTATCTCCATTTTCAGTATCGTTGGCTTTTTACTGCTTATTGGAATTGTAAAGAAAAATGGCATTATGATGGTTGACTATGCCTTAGAAGCCAAGAAGCAGCATCTTTCCTCTGAGCAAGCTATCTACGAAGCTTGTCTCATCCGCTTTCGTCCCATCATGATGACAACAATCGCTGCCATTATGGGAGCTATTCCAATTGCAATCGGCTTAGGTGCTGGAGCCGATATGCATCGTGGGTTGGGATTAGTCATCGTCGGCGGACTGCTATTTTCTCAACTCCTTACCCTCTACGTAACCCCTATCATCTATCTGATGTTTGAAAAACAGCTCCGCATACGCATTAAGCTTTGGAGTGCGGCGACTTGTCGCCGCTTTGTTGCTCGCTTCGACTTGTCGAAGCGTTGAAGGCCCGATTATTTAAATCTTTTCCTGAATTTTGTAACACCCTCTCTAGCCTCCGCTACAAAAAAATTCAGTTTCAATAACTTGAACAAAATCATCAAAAAAATTTATATAATCTCTATAAGAAATCTTTACAGATTTGTTTTTTTAGACTAAAGCTACAGGCACTGTGAAATAGCCACTAGTCTCTTTCCTATCACTACAGTTGATTAATTAGTTGCGCAAAGTGCTATATATAAATATTTTTTATCTTTGCCAATAAAAGAATTTAAAGATATTTTTTACATTTTTACCATTCCAATTAGGAGGAATCGCATATGAAAGCAATCTTTTGGAAACTGTACGTGGTGCTCTGCATCACATTCATGTGCTCGCTTGAAGCGGCTGCACCAACCATTACGAGTTTAGCTCCCGATATTGGTCCTTCTGCAGGTGGGAATGCGGTTATTATTACAGGGACTAACTTTGATGTTCCTAACCTTGTAACAGATGTTGACTTTGGAGGTACTTCAGTACCTTTTACGGTAGACAGCGACACTCAAATTACTATTACTGCTCCCCCAGGAACGGATGATACAGTAGTAACTGTTACTGTAACAAATCCTGATGGCTTCGATACATCTCCCTATACCTACTCGGACGGCCCAACTGTATCGGGTATCACCCCAACTTTTGGTCCGAGCACGGGTGGAACGACGGTAACGATTACAGGCACTAACTTTAACGGTGCAACAGGCGTCGATTTTGGTGCAACTCCAGCAACAGGCGTGGTAGTCGTCACTGATACAACGATTACAGCTATTTCACCAGCTGGAACAGGCACTGTAGATGTGACAGTTACAACGCCAGCTGGAACTTCTCCAACAACAGCAGTCGATCAGTTCACCTATATTGGAGCTCCAACAGTCTCTTCTGTTGTCCCCAATATTGGGCCTGCAGCAGGCGGGACTACTGTCACAATTACAGGGACAAATTTTGTTGGTGTTACTGATGTCGATTTTGGTGCAACTCCAGCTGCTAGCTTTACCGTTGATTCTCCAACACAAATCACTGCTGTCTCTCCATCTGGCACAGATGATACTACTGTCGATGTGACTGTAACAAATATTACAGGAGTTTCTGCAACTAACGTTAACGATCAGTTTACCTTCTCAGACGCTCCAGCAGTTACATCTGTCTCTCCAACAGGTGGTCCATTAGCTGGAGGTACAACTGTTACAATTACAGGGACAAACCTTAACGGTGCGACAGCCGTTTCATTCGGCGGTACGCCTGCGACATCGTTTACTGTCAACTCTGACACCTCTATCACAGCGATCTCTCCTGCTCATGTAGCTGGAACTGTTGATATCACTGTCACAACACCAGCAGGAACCTCTCCAATCGTTGCAGGGGATCAATTTACTTATGTCAATGCTCCAACTGTCACTTCTGTCGTTCCCAATATTGGGCCTCCAGCAGGTGGCACAACGGTCGCTATTACAGGAACAAACTTTGTACAGGTTTCTGCAGTAAACTTTGGTGCAACTCCTGCCGTCAGCTATATTGTTAACTCTCTAACATCGATTACTGCCGTTTCGCCAGCAGGAGTCGATGACACAAGTGTTAACGTGACAGTGACAAACGTCTCTGGCACTTCGGCTATGGCTCCAGCTAACCTGTTTACCTATTCAACAGCACCTTCAATTACAAGTGTCAGTCCGAACGGTGGGCCCTTGGCTGGTGGAACGACTGTCTTGATTACAGGAAGTGATTTCACGGGTGCAACTTCAGTGAAATTTGGCACTGCAGATGCCTTATCATTTACTGTCAATTCAGATACCTCTATTACCGCAGTCTCTCCAGCTCATGCTGCAGGAACTGTTGATATTTCTGTTACAACTCCCGCTGGAACTTCTGCGGCTGTTGCAGGCGACCAATTTACTTATGTCAATGCTCCAACAGTAACTTCTGTTGTTCCGAACATCGGCCCTGCTGCTGGCGGTACAACTGTTACTATAACAGGAACAAACTTTGTGAACGTTTCAGCGGTAAACTTTGGCGCAAATCCAGCGACAAGCTTTACGGTTGACTCACCAACACAGATTACAGCAGTCTCTCCAGCTGGGGTAGATGATACCACTGTCAACGTTACTGTGACAAACGTCTCTGGCACTTCTGCTACAGGTGTTGCTAACCAGTTCACCTATTCAGACGCTCCAGCCGTTACAGGCTTAAGCCCAACAGCTGGTCCATTAGTTGGGGGCACAACTGTAACGATCACAGGTACAAACTTTAATGGTGCTACAGCTGTTACCTTTGGTGGTACACCTGCAACATCGTTTACTGTCAACTCCGATACCTCCATCACTGCTGTTTCTCCAGCTCATGTTGCCGGCACTGTTAACGTCGCCGTGACAACAGCAGCTGGAACATCAGCCTCTGTGGCTGGAAGCCAGTTCACTTATACAAGTGCACCGGTTGTGTCGGGACTTAACCCAAATATTGGACCTGCAGCAGGTGGTACCTCTGTCGTCATTACAGGTTCAAACTTTATTGGAATTACGGGTGTAAGCTTTGGCGCAAATCCAGCGACAAGCTTTGTCGTTAACTCTCCAACACAGATTACAGCTGTTGCTCCAGCTGGGGTTGATGACACGACCGTTAACGTGACTGTTTCGGGTGCCGGTGGAACATCAGCAACAGGCATTGCAAGCCAGTACACCTACTCCAATATTGCTGTGGTGAACTTGTTGCAGCCATCGCGTGGAACAACTAGCGGTGGAACTGTTGTCACTTTGACAGGCAGCAACTTTACAGGTGCTACAGCCGTGAGCTTTGGTGGAACTCCAGCCACAACGTTCACTGTCAACTCAGATGCACAGATTACAGCTGTTGCTCCAGCTCACGCTGCTGGCAACGTCAACGTCACTGTGACGACACCAGCAGGAACTTCTAGTGCATCTGCTGGAAATCTGTATACCTATTCAGATGTTCCAACGATCACTTCGATTGTTCCAACGGGAGGTCCTTTATCAGGTGGAAACACAGTCACCATCAATGGTACAAGCTTTACCAATACAACAGCAGTCACATTTGCTGGTGTACCGGCAACTAGCTTCACCATTAACTCCGATAATGTCATCACAGCAGTCGCACCGTCTTCTGGTGCAGAAGGTAGTGTTAACCTAGTTGTGACAACGCCTGCTGGATCAGCAAGTACACCATACTTGTATACAGATGCACCGGTTGTTTCAGGTCTTAGCCCCAATGGTGGTACACCAAGTGGTGGAACTGTTGTGACAATTACAGGAAGCAACTTTGCCAATGCGACAGCCGTCACATTTGGTACAACACCTGCGACAAGCTTTAGCATTAACTCCGACAACTCAATCACTGCGATTGCACCAGCATCAGCAACGATTGGTCCTGTTAATGTAAGAGTATCAAATATCTCTGGTACTTCTGTCATCAGTGCAGCTAGCCAGTATGTTTATACAAATGTACCTGTGATCAGCAACCTAAGCCCAGGCGGCAGCCCGCTTGCTGGCAACGTTCCTGTGACAATTACAGGAAGCAATTTCAATGGTGTAACAGATGTTACATTTGGTGGCGTCCCTGCCGTAGCTTTTACAGTTAACTCACCAACATCGATCACTGCGATTGCTCCTGCAGCTGATAGTGCTGGTGCTGTAAACGTTGCTGTCACTAATGTGGTAGGAACTTCTGCAGCTACTGAGGCAAGCCAATTTATCTATACAAATGTCATCCGACCACCAAGAGACTTTAAAGGTAAGTTGATTATCAACAAGTCAAGAGGCTCGACCTACTTCTTCCGTTTAACATGGGAAAGCAGCTTGAGCCCAGGTGCTGTTGCCTACAACCTTTACCACAACGGCAGACTGATTGCAGTCATTCCTGCCGATGCAAGACTGATTTACAAGGATCGCGTTTCTAAGAGAATTTACAGAAATGTTTATACATTGACTGCTGTAGATCCTCTTGGAAAAGAAAGCAAACCAGTAACGGTTATCTTGCCGTAAGGTAAGGATGATGCCCTCGATGAGGGCATCAGATCTTAACCAAAAAACCCGCTCATTCTTGAGCGGGTTTTTTGTTATAAAGTGTTGTTAGAGATGGAGCAATACTCTAGGCGCCACAAATTCAATGTATCCTTTTCGCCCTCCTCCCTTAGTCCAGAACTTAATTGATTTTTCAATTCTTTTGAGACAGAGAAGCAGCTCTTCTTTTGTTATTAGGTCAAAGGAGATTTCGTCGTTAGGTGAAGACGCTATTCCTATCCTGCTATCACATATAAAAAGAACGAATTGAAAGATTTCTTGGTGAATACCTGTTAATTGATTAGGGCCAGATGTTGACCTTTCCTTTTGCTGAGATTTATAGTGCATGATGAGATGCTCTACAATTCGGAGCATATCATGGTCACATAGCTCAGGATGACTTTTTACTGATGAAAGAAGTCCAACTTCAATATTTTGTAGGACATCCATGTATTGTTCTTCAAATTCTCCAGCCATTTTTCTTCTCACTTTTGTTCATTAAAATGTCTTCACATTTTTTCTATTCAAAAATCTCCCCACCATCCCTGTTTAAAGAGATTGATAGCAAAGTTCAAAAACACTTCAGGCTCCAAATCTCGTTGGGTCAACATGATATTGCGTCTTTCCTGCAGTTCAGGCGTCGCTTTGAAAAGAAAGCTAAAGAGTTGCTTTAACTTATTAATTTTGCCTTTTGCTGGCATATGGTCTGGTATTTCATTGAAGAAGACTTCAAAAAAATGCTCCATACTAGACCAGTGAGGATGGTAGTCGACGCCGGAAAAATGCACTCGTATCTGATGGAAAATAAAAGGGTTGGTCACACTCATCCGTCCGATCATTAATGCGTCACACCGTGTCTCCCTTAACATATCTAATGCTCGCTCTGCCGATGTGATGTCTCCATTTCCAACTAGAGGGATCTTTAACAAGGCTTTTGCCTCTGCAATTAAATCCCACCTCGCGGGGGGACCATAGCCATCACGCTTTGTTCGAGGATGCAGTGTAATAAATTGAACTCCGCTCTCTTGCGCAGCCAATAGGTTTTCTTTAAATAGAGAGGTGTCCTCGTATCCCGAACGCATTTTTATTGTTACAGGAATAGAAACCGCTTGGACCATCGATTTAGCAACTTGATGAAGAAAGTTGGGTTCTTTCAGTAAGCTCGATCCAGCACCTCGGCCCGTTACAGTATTTGAGGGACAGCCGCAGTTTAGATCGATTCGCTTTGCTCCGCGCAACTCAATTTCACGTGCCATATCGGCCATTAATTCAATGTCCGATCCCATCAGTTGGGCTGCTAAAGGGATTGGATCGAGCTCATTAGCCTGATAGACGGCAGCTAAACTCTTCACATGTGCGTTACGAGGAACTCTCATAAACTCGGTCACTGCTTCATTGAAGCCGCCTACCGAAGCCATCGCTTTTCGAAAGGCGCGATCACCTACTCCTTCCATAGGAGCTAAAATCAGATAGGGACAGCCGTAAGAGTCTTTTGAAAGTAGTGACATAGGCTACTATCATAGCATATCTAGATCATT
Organism: uncultured bacterium; assembly: GCA_964654295.1. Lineage (GTDB taxonomy): Bacteria > Chlamydiota > Chlamydiia > Chlamydiales > JABDDJ01 > CAZZJE01. The sequence goes on from CAZZJE010000069.1 coordinate 7,379, forward strand.
TTGTTCACTTTAAAGGATTTAAAAAATAATCTTAATTTGAAGGCATGCCTAGAGACCAGCTAAAGAAGCGTGAGGCCTCTTCTTGGACTTGATATTGAATCCAGGTTCGATCAATTGAGACGTGGTTTTCAAATAGATAAGCGAGCTCTCCTTTCGGATCAGCTTTTTTGCGCTGCTCTTCGTTGAGTGCTGCAATGAATGTATAATGTCCGACGTAGCCGGGAATCCGCTGATAAAAAGCTCCTGGAATTGTACGTGCAAAAAATGTGGCGTTATTACGTGCAATGACGAGCTCGTCAGCAGAGCCTGCTACAATATAGACTGGAAGAGATAATTGATTGAGTGCTTGCTCTTCAAAAATCCAAGCCCATGCGGGAGCCATGATAAAGATAGATTTGACTCGGGGATCTCGCCAGCTCTTTCTCATCATCTCCGGTTGGAATGTAGGCAGCATCACATCCATCTCCATGTTTTTTCCAAAGGAGGCCTCATCTGCACTTGGAACCATCTGGTCGAGCTTAGTTGGTATCGCACCAGCAACCATTAAAGCTGTCAAGCCACCTGAAGAAAAGCCAGCCACTGCTATGCGATTGAAATCGGCATTACTTGCCATTGAGTCTTTTTCAAAAAGATTTAAAACAGTCGTTACATCTCTTGCACGCATCCAATGGTTAAGATGGGGTTTGTCATTAATAAGGTCACGATGTTGGATGCCTAGTACAATAAATCCCTCTCTGACCAATCCACGGACAAGCCAAGATAACTCGTGAGGAGTTCCGCAATGGCCATGAGAAATGACGATAAGAGCCTTTTTAATCTCAGGATTTCTTGGTTGTGCATTTAGAGCGATATTAAAGAGATCATAGGGATCTGAAGAGGGCTTTCCTTCAGCTGTAGCCTCAACAGGATACCAGACTAAGACCTTGCGCTTGGCTTTAGCATCTGGATCTTCAAATTCAATTTCGCGATATCCAACAACAGGAAAAGAGGTGATCGGAATGATCTCAAAGGCATTTAATGCAAAGGGTAGTAGCAATAAAGCGATGATGAGACGCATCTTTTCCTCCATCCGTTAGTTTGCTCTACCAGTACAAAGAATAGGGTTAGTTTGCAACTGAAGATTAGGTCGTGAGTTTTAATAAGTAAATCCACGCCATTATATTTTCTTTGTTTTAAATTTGATGGATTAAATTTTTTAAAAGTGTAAGTTCTGTGGTTTTTTGTTCTTGTGAGGAAAATTTAGTTTGTATTATTTTATTTCTTTTTAGGAGAATAATGACCTCATTTACTGCTTTAGCTAAGGGATTTCAGCCCAACCATTACTTAGCTATTCATACCTCAGACCAGACATTAGTTGCTATCCGAAGAAAAAAAGCGTGCTGCTTTTCTGTCTCTCACTCTCAAACGATTCAAATGGAGTGTCAAGCTGTTCAAAAGGCTTTAGATTGGCTAAAGGATAACCGTCCGACTGACCAGCAAAGTTATCAAGATTTTGGAGCTCTATACCGAGGGGCTTGTGGGCGATTAAGGGCTGTTCGAAGAGTGAGCCGCGGATTTTGGGGGCGGTTCATTTCACTTTTTAGAAGTAAACAAAGTAAGCAAGAGATCAAAAGATTAGAAGGCGCGCTTGATGATCTGCTACAAACAATGCAAAAAGGGGATGATTTTGCCAAATCACTCTTTAGTCAGATCCAATCGAACAGCTCTAATGATAAGACTCTTTTTAAACAAATTTCATCGGAACTTCCCCACTTAATTACTTCAAAAAATCCAACAGCCGCTGATTTTGGACTTTCTGTAGAAAATAGTGAGCCAAAAGTTCCCTTTTTATTAAAAATGGACGAGATAAGAGGCTATTCACTCTTTCTACCTTCCTTCAACTCACCTCACTCTATCCATTTACACTCTATCCGCGACTTGCAAGGCGCCTTTCAATCCTATCGCAATAAAGAGCTTTTTGAACAGTGTCGAGCATCTAGCACTTCTCTTGATGAGATTACTCATCCAGTGAGTATTCGAGAAGTTGTTGATAAATTCCATTATACGTTGCGTTACGATCGAAACAACCCTTTCAAAAGTGAATATACCCTGGTTGCTCATAGCTATAACGTATTAACAGGCAACATTGACACCAAGGAGTTGCTTTTAGATTCTACTCAAACGGAAGAATCTATTCGCGCATGGAGCCAGCCGCTAATTGATGCAAACTTAGCTCGATTAGAGTCTGTAGATGAGCTTCTCAATCAGTATAAAGACTTGGGAATAGAAGCAGATCTTCTCACTCGTACTCTTCATGCACAAGTTGATATTAACCTTTCACGCAGGCACCTTAAAGAAGTGGGTTTAAATGCCCAGGCATTCAACCAACTTGCTGACCGAATTCATGCTTATCAGGCGAATAATAAGTTCTATAGTCGACAGTGGCCTATTCTTAATAAAGAAGATTTTTTCAATAAATTTTCTATAAGGCGATGCACCAGCTATATTGGACCGAGTCAAGAGCGCTTTTATCAGATCTGTTTTACACCCCATAGAAATGCACCTGTTGAAAATCTATTGAAAGTAAAAGAGTCTGAAAATTTGGAAGAGTCGTTTTTTAGAGAATTTGAAAGGAAATTTCCGGGTACATGGGATGGGCAGAAGTTTCGAGACGAAGTAGAAAAGCGAGTAGTTCCTCAATCGCAATCTAGATGGTCTAATAAGTCACACTTGACACAATCCTTTGATCGTGAAACACTCACGCGTTAGTACTTACACAGGGAGTAAAGTATGTATGCTTCAAAGGTTGCTTACCTTAGATGCTTGCTTTTCATCGCTCTTCTTTTTTCACACACCTATCTTTTGGCTACGGATCTGACGCTGGCCTATGTGATTAATCAAATTGATGATACAGTCTCTGTAATCAATATGGAGACCCAACAAGTCGCCTTTATGTTGACTATTCTACAACAATTCCCGCTGAGCATTTTTTCCTAGGGAAAAAATTTATCTCTTCGTAA
>CAZZJE010000070.1:0-10253 GCA_964654295.1 uncultured bacterium
GCCAGCCAGATGAATTTGACGATTCCTCTTGTTGTTCGAATGGAAGGAACGAATGCAGAACATGTTAAAAGCGGTTCCATCAAAAGTTGCCAACGGGCTCAAAAATTAAAATTATTAATGAGCGGAGCACTCGTTATTAGTGCCGTTATAGCCTCCGTCTTATTGACGATTAGTTCATTTGGACTGATTCCTATTGCTCTTGCTTTGCCAATCGCATCAGTCTCAATCCTCCTGCCTACCCTCGCCTTTATCTATACAGCTGTTAAATCAACTAAACTTAATTTTGCCACTCATGGAATTTTAAATCGCTCTGACCAAACTCTAAAAGTACGCAATAAAGATTATCAAACTTCTTGCCAAGCGATCCCTTGTGTTGATACCGAAGAGTCGTTTCAATGGAAAAAACGTCTAATCGAACAAGCAGAGCATAATATTTTGATTTCGGGCAATTATTGTGGAGGAAAGGCTTTTCATGAGGTTCTCAATTTAATTGATGCACAAATGGCTTCTAAAACCTCCTTAAAAGTCATCATACTCTCCTCTTGCCAGTTCTTAAAATCTGACCATTATGAAAAATTAAAGTCATTAACTCATAAATATAAAAATAGATTCAATTTTGTTAAAACATCCGACCAATTCAGAATGACCCCCTGCTTAGAAAGAATTTCGAATCATACTAAAGCTCTAGTAATCGACTATGGAAAATATTTTATGCTAGGCGGTAGCGGGATGGAGGATAAATATGCCTATAAAAAGGGGACAGAAGGTCATCCTTCATCTTCAAAGCCAGCAGACAAAGAAAAAAGTAAAAGTAAGTCGTGTTTGGAGCGCTTTCTTCCCGAAGCTTTTAGAGATTTCGATTTTGCTTTCAAAAGCAAGATAAAGTCAGATGCAGGTCTACCCAAACAATCTTTAGGAAATCGCCTTTATGATGAGATGCTAAAGCTGACATATCGATGGGAAAATATTTGTTCTAAAAAAGAGACCTCGGAACAAAATAGCTTGGCTCAAGAGCTGCTAGAAGCCTCTATTCCAGATTACAAATGCATCAAGACAAAGATTCCTGAATTTGCTTCGGATAGCAAAAAAACGAACGAAGCCAAAATGGAGCTATTTTTTACGGGACCAGAGCATAAGGATAATCCCTTCTTAAAAAAAATGATCGAGCAAATCAATAAAACCGGCAAAGGAGATGAAATTTTTGTCGATCATTTGTATTTCCATCCCCCAAAAAGCCTAGAAGAGGCTTGGATAGCAGCAATCAAACGTGGAGCTAAACTCTCTCTGGTAACAAATGGAAACGGTAAAGCCAATAGACATTCTAAAGCGGTCGAAAGCCCTGGCAGCCACTCCTTTTTTGCCGCTCGAAATCGTTATCACTATTCAAAATTGGTCTCAAAGCTTCCTAAACAACATCAAGACCAGGTCTCCATCTACGAATTTGCTGTTCCAAGAACAACTCTTCATCGCAAAGCAATAGTGATTGATAGTCCTAAAGAAGATGTTGCGTGTGTAATTGCAGGAAGTAGCAACATTGGCTATAGAAGTCTGGAGATCAACGCAGACCATGAAGTGAATTTCATTTCCCATTCAAAACCTTTTGTTGATCAGACAATGAAAGTTTTATCTGAAGATCTGAGATACTCAGAAAAAGTTAAAGATACCTCAACGCTTTACAGAAAAGTGCAGGCAAGGGCTTTTTGCCAGAAACTATTAGCTCCCTATATTGGGTAACATGGATTGTACAGATATCGAATCGTTAATTCTTGTTTGATAGTTCGATGTCTACGGAGTTTGCAAATTAAAATTAGATTGAAATTAATGTGAGCGTTCAGTCGGTAGTAAAAAATATAGAGTACATTACTGTTCGTCTAAAGATAGTTTTTAGAATATGCAACACAGAGGCACAAAGTCTCAAAGACACGAAGAAATACATTTTAAATGACACTGTTTAAACAGTTTAATCGTTATCTTCGTGTCTTTGAGACTTTGTGCCTCTGTGTTGCATCAATAAAAGTAACTTTTTGTTAGGTAACTGAACGATTACAAATTAATTTAAATTGTAAATTTATTTTTTAATTTATTTACATTGTTTTTAATGCTTATAAGTTGAGTTTTTATCTTCGTAATCTTAGTGTGTATTAATGTTTGATTAAGAAGAGTTTATGTCGCGAGTGATGGATCGAATATCAAACAGCTTATCAATAACGGGAGAGCATCCATTAGGATTTGGCGAACATGACAGTAGTCGAACTGTCAAACAAATGAATGCCGCCCATACCCTAAAAATAATTGCCGCAGGAGCTCTTGTCGTTGGTGCCGTGATTGCAGCTGTAGCTTTAAGCTTATCAAAAGTAGGTTTAATTTCCGTTGTCATTGCTGGAAGCAGTGCTGCAGCTGCCTTCGCTCTTCCCACCATCTTTTTTATTGCAATGTGTGTGAGATATTCAAAAATAAGAAGTGCAACGGTAGGAATAGTTAACCGTAAAGACAATAAAATTCCCTTGAGGAGCAAAGATTACCAGACTTCTTGCGAATCAATCGCTTGTCTCGACTCTAAAGATGCTTACGAATGGAAAAAACGTCTGATCAAAAATGCAGAATACAATGTTTTGATTTCCGGAAGCTATTGCGGAGGCGCTTCCTTTCATGAGATCTTAGATCTTCTGGATAGGCGCATGACCGAAAAACCTGATTTAAAAGCCATTATCCTCTCTTCCGATCGATTTCTAAAAAAAGACCACTTCCAAAAAGCTCACGCACTCGCCAAAAAGTATGGCGATCGATTTAGCTTGGTTCAGACACCAGATAACTGGAGAATCGGTCCAGGAAGCTTAATCAAAAAAACGACAAATCATACTAAAGCTTTTATCGTTGATTACGGTAAATATTTTATGATGGGTGGCAGCGGTATCGAAGATAAATATGCCTTTAGAAATAGCCTCGAAATGGCTGAATTAGATGCTAACGCTTCATCAGGCAAAAAGCAAAAAGAGACCCTTTTAGAACGATTATTACCAGCTGGCTTCCGAGATCTAGATTTTGTTTTCAAAAGCACTCCGATAGAGGATAAAAGTCTTCCCGAACAAGCTGTGGGAACTCGACTATACGATGAATTTCTAAAACTTAGCTATCGATGGGAATCTCTCTATCCTAAAAAAGTTATCTCGAAACACCCATTTTCTCTTTCTGTAGACCTGCTACAAGCTCCTGTACTTAACGTAAAAGATATCCAGACGGAGATTGCAGAGTTCACAAATAATCCAACAAAGTCGACTGAAGATTTTATGGAGGTGTTCTGCACAGGTCCAGAACATAAATCGAGTTCATTTTTGGCTAAAATGATCGAACAAATAGATCAAGCTGGAGACGGAGATGAAATTTTAATCGACCATATGTATTTCCATCCTCCAGATAAATTAAGGCAAGCTTTAGTCGACGCTGTAAAGCGTGGTGCTAAATTAAAAATTGTGACCAATGGACATGGAAGAATTAATAAAGGCTCTAAACCATTAGAGAGCCCCTTCTTCCACTTCAGTTTTGGCGCTCGCAATCGCTACGAATACTCAAAACTCATGAATAGTATGCCTAAAGAATATAGGAAAAATGTGAGTATTTATGAGTTTGCTATCCCCAAAGTAACTCTGCATCGTAAAGTGATTGTTATAAACAGCCCAAAAAACAATGTTGCTTGTGTGATTGCAGGAAGCGGTAATATTGGCTACAAAAGCCTTGAGAATACTGCCGATCATGAAATGAACTTTATTTGCCGTTCTAAAGCCTTTGCTGAAGAGACTTTAAAAAAACTGAATGAAGATATCCTGCATTCTGAAAAGGTGCAGCAGGTTAAAAAACGTCAGCAAAAAGAGAAGCTGTCAGCCCTAATCCATCGCATGCTAGGTCCACTGATTGGCTAACTACTCTCCCAACGTCATGCGGCCAAATGGCGTGACATTTAGACAGATTTTATTGTCCCCATATGTGCCTAAGGTAACAAAGCCTGCTTCCATAAACTCATTTGTTAGCAGATTTCTAATAAAATCGATTTCGCCTGTGTTATAATGCGGTAGCTTATATTGTGAACGCCTACCCTGAGTGCGTAAGTAGACCGATTGCGTCGTTCCAATAGGAACCGTCATCCCTCTAATAAAGCTTTCCAGATCTACCCAACCGCTATGATGAATGCGCTTAAGACTCTTTTCAACCTCGCGCACATCGCGGTCATTAAATAGAGGGCATCGCTTATCACTTCCTTCCCTTAAACGCGCTAATATAGCCGTATAGAGGCTTATTGCTCGTTCTTGAATAGGCAGCTTTAACCACTTTTTTGCCTCTTCAACATAAAACTTCAATTCCCCCTCTTCTTTATACATCAAAAATAGCGCTTGAAGAAGCTCCTGCATGCGCTCCGTTAACCCTGCCCCTCGCTCTTGCTTTTTCGTCCGCTTTTTGACTGAGGAGAAAGACTCTTCTAGTCGAATGGTTAACTCCTCAACAAAGCCAAAATCATGAGGATAGTAACGTTTAATTGCGTCGGGATCAGCTACTTTTTGTGGAGAATTTTTATAGAGAAATTGCAAATACTCTTTCCATTCAAAGAAAGGCGTCAAAAGCTCTTTCCAGCCAGAGCCATCCCGAACAAACCGCGAACAGCCTGCAAATTCAAATTCAAGAAGCAAAATTAGCTCGGTATGCTGCTCAGCCGTGAGGTTGAATTTAGCCTTTAACTTTTCCGCTTCGATACAAAAATTGGGAGGAGAAAAGAGCTCTTGAAGCACTAAACCAAAAAGGGAATGATCCTCTTTGATCTCTTCTAAATGTTTTTCAAAAATCTTGGGAGTAATTAAGTGGCGTTCAACAATGGAAAGAAAAATGTTATCCGATGTCCTGGGAATCGCATACCAGTTGGGTAAGACCTCTATTGGTATCTTGTTTAAAAGACGCTGAAAAAAATCGAGGTTTGGTTCAAAATTGCTCTGAAAACGCTCTAGCTGCATTTCAAAGTATTTGCGCATCTCCTTATCAATAATCGCCTGGTCACCTTTAACTTTTAATAATTCAATCTGCTCTAACTGCTTCACCGTGTGAGAAATTGTCGCTAAAGAAACGTTGAGTGTATCGGCTAAGGCTTTCAGTGAGAAGGATAGAGATCCATTTAAAATCTCTTCGAGAATTTCAACATCTGTCGCATTAAATTGCGTTAACAGCAGACGGTTCTGAATATCGCGCCGGTAATTATAATCAGAAAGAGCAATGTGAGGCTTGCGTGGAGCTGATGGTCCCATACTTTAAAATCATTTCCCTATGGGGTTTAAATACTTAGTTTGGCCTCAAGCATAAGAGGAGATAATCCTTTTTGGCAAGTCTATCGATAATAATGATTGAATTAAAAAATAAATCATCACTATCTTCTGCAATTAATGCCTTTAACTTTTATGATCACGAATTCTATGGTAGAACCGATAAATTATCCAGAACCTATTTGGAGCTCTATTGCAAATGAAGGCTCCACTCATCAAGAAAAGTGGCTTAAGCCTGAACTCCCGAATACACCTCTCTTGAATAGCTCTTTATCAGACGATAAGCGTCGAGAGATTGCCGACTATTTAAAACTCCAACTTCCCTTGAGCCATCAAAAAATTAGGCTTGCCACCCTAGCGCTCTTTATTCATCAAATGCCTCCGCATTTAACGATTAACTCAGGTTTGTTAGAACAAGCGGTTGCTCTCCTTTTAAAAAATAGCCACAGGTCACAATAAGGTGCCGACAATGAAAGATTTCCCAAACGACTGCTTAGATAAAGAGTGCGAAGAGTGTATTCACAATTTAGCTGAAGCCGTCGCCGAGCAGCTACATCATGAATATGCCAGTGAGCTTGAACCTTTTGAACACTATATCCAGCGCGTTCGCCTTCATCTCTATGCCGGAATCGGAGATTTTGCCAAGCGCTTAGGACATGGCTATCAGCTTCTCGTCTGCGAAGCTAAAAAGGAGGGGAGGCAGCATGGAGGAGAGCAGTGAAGAGATCGAAGAGATCTCCAACCCTAAACATCTCTTCAAAAATAACCAAGAGCTATTTCAGCTGATTAAAGAGGGCAGAACCTTTCAGGAAATTTTTGGCTATTCCGATCAGGAACTTGAAGGGATGTTCCACAAAGCAAATGACCTCTTTCAACAGCAAAAATATGAAGAGGCGATGAGCGCTTTTCTCTATCTAACGACTCTCAATCCCAATATTTCAACCTATTGGCTTGGTCTTGGAATGTCTGAACAGTTGTTGGAGGAGTATAGCAGCGCTTTGATCGCCTATCAACTGGCTGCTATCATTGATGAAAAAAATCCTATTCCTCTGTATCATTCTGCCCACTGCCATCGGCAATTGTGGGATTTTGAAAGAGCAATCGAAGCTTTAGAGGGAGCTATGACGCGTTGTGCGAATTCTCCTGAATATTCGACTCTGCAGGAATCGGCAGAGAATTTAAAGGCAATTTTAATTCGAGAGCATCAGGATTAGTAATCGTTACAGATCCTACTTTCGTGCCCCAACTCCCTTTTCGTGCCCGCGCCCTTTTCGTGCCCGTGTGCGTGCCCGTGCCCGTGCCCGAATAAATAATCAAAAATCCGAACTACTTTGCTTCACATCTATGATTAAAGCAATTAATTTTGATGAAGCTGAATAAAAACAAAGAAATTTGATTGATTTATTTTATTCGGGCACGGGCACGGGCACGCACACGGGCACGAAAAGGGCTGGGGCACGAAAAGGGCTGGGGCACGAAAAGGGCTGGGGCACGAAAGGGAGATGGGGACGAAGAGGAGCTGGCAGGGATGTTAGCCGATCACCCTTCTCATAATTAACCCCTAAGCCACTTCCCAAAATTTGCTCACGCATCAATTCTTCCGTAACTCCACATACCTCTGCCATCTGTTGAAACATTTTTTCATGGCTGAAAAAGCAGAGGACATTGCCAATATCAAAAATACAGGCTCGAATCATGATAAATCTTTGCGCTTGCGGCTTTGAAAAGTGTTTTGTAACAACATTGCGATCGTCATCGGCCCTACTCCACCTGGCACTGGTGTAATCGCTCGGCATTTAGAATATACCCTTTCAAAATCGACGTCTCCAACAATACGATAGCCTTTAGCAGTGTCTAAAGCTGCTTCTTGATTAATACCAACATCAATGACGACGGCTCCTTCTCGAATCATTTCAGATGTAATAAAGCGAGCCTTCCCTATCGCTGCAATCACCAGGTCGCCTTGCCGCACGATGTCTGCCAGATCTTTCGTCTTACTATGCACAACTGTTACAGTGGCATTTCCCCCTTCCACCGGCTGCATCAACATCGCCGCCATCGGCTTTCCTACAATATTGCTCCGCCCTACAACGACAGCGTGTAGGCCTGCAACATCAATTCCACTACGCATCAATAATGTACGAATTCCCAACGGGGTACAGGGATAAAAACCACTGCTATCGCCTATCAATAACTTTCCAACATTCTGTGGATGAAAGCCATCGACATCTTTATCAGGAGAGATAGCTAGTAAGATTTGCGAAGGATCAATCTGTACCGGCAGAGGAAGCTGTACCAAAATACCGTCCACTGCTTCATCTTCATTCAGAATCTGAATGACTCTTAAAAGCTCGTCTGTCGTTGTTTCAATTCCAAGCTGCTGATGCTGCACCTTAATGCCAATTTTTTGGCATGCCTCTTTTTTTCGGCGAATGTAAATTTCTGAGGCAGGATGCATGCCAACTTGGACAACAGCAAGTCCCGGAGGTCGGCCTGTGAGCAGGGTAATCTCCCTCTTCAGCTCTTCTCCTATCGTATCCGCAATCTTCTTTCCATCAATCAGCATTACACACTCACTTTTTAATAAAAGTATACGTTATTTAATGCTCCTCTGCCAAGAGGGTTCCTCTTTTTGCAGACCTAAAGAAGTATGCGCCTTTCCGTTGGATAAAAAATGGGTTTGTGGCATCCTCCACTCCTTGTTACCGATTTTATAAACCTATAGAATTGCTCTAATTGAAGGGTAGATTCTTAACTATATTCCTCATTATGAGAAGGATACATCTATGGACTTAACCTTTGGTTTAGTGATTGCCAGCGGTTTAATCGCTCTCGTTTACGGGATGGCGATGATCCGTTCTATCCTGGCAATTAACACAGGCACGCAGCGAATGCAGGAAATTGCTGCGGCAATTCAGGAAGGCGCTCAAGCCTACCTAAACCGTCAGTATAGCATGATCACACTCGTCGGTCTTATTATTTTCGCCTTTTTAACATACTTTTTAGGTTGGCTTGTTGGCCTAGGCTTCTTAATCGGCGCCGTTTTATCTGGCTTAACCGGCTATATTGGAATGCATGTCGCTGTTCGAGCTAACGTCAGAACGACAGAATCGGCTCGTGAAAGCTTAGAAAAAGCTCTAGGCGTTTCATTTAAAGCTGGAGCTGTTACAGGAATGTTCGTTGTCGGCCTCGGCCTGCTCGGCATCGCCGTATACTATTTTGTATTGCGTCACTACCAGGTTCCAAATCGTGAACTACTAGAAGCCCTTGTAGCCTTAAGTTTTGGCGCTTCGCTGATCTCTATTTTTGCTCGCTTAGGCGGAGGAATTTTTACTAAAGGTGCCGACGTCGGTGCCGATCTAGTCGGTAAAATCGAAGCTGGTATCCCAGAAGATGACCCTCGTAACCCTGCAGTCATTGCTGATAACGTGGGAGATAACGTTGGTGACTGTGCCGGTATGGCAGCAGACCTGTTCGAAACCTATGTGGTTACCCTTGTTGGTACGATGCTCTTAGCGGGTATCTACTTCAAAGATGGCCTTACAGACTTAATGATGACCTATCCTTTAGGGATCGGAGCCGTCTCTATTTTGGCTTCTGTCATCGGAACATTCTTTGTCAAATTGGGCCCATCCCGCAATATTATGGGAGCCCTCTACAAAGGCTTTATCGCCTCCGCTCTCCTCTCTACTTTTGCCATCTGGCTATTTACCCGCTACTACTTGGGTTTTGATACAGTCTTCAAAGTCAATGCGACAGCGTTTACTGGATTAAATCTTTTCTATTGTGCCCTCACAGGCCTAGTCGTCACCGGCTTGATCATGTGGATCACTGAATACTATACTCTCACCAAGTATCGCCCGGTAAAAAGCATTGCATCCGCTTCAACAACTGGTCACGGAACAAACATTATCCAAGGGATCGCGATCTCTATGGAAGCAACAGCCCTGCCTGTCATCGTGATCTGCGCTGGTATTTTAGTCGCCTACCAAAATGCTGATCTATTCGGTATTGCTATCGCAGCCACCTCTATGCTCGCTATGGCCGGAATGGTTGTCGCGTTAGATGCCTATGGCCCCGTGACAGATAATGCGGGTGGAATCGCTGAGATGTCTAACCTTCCCCCAGAAGTTCGTCGCACAACCGATGCTCTCGATGCCGTTGGTAATACAACGAAAGCGGTAACAAAAGGCTATGCGATCGGCTCAGCTGGATTTGCTGCTCTTGTTCTCTTCGCAGCTTTTATCGAAGATCTTTCTCACTATTTCCCCTACCATAAGTGTGATTTTAACCTTGAAAACGCCTATGTGGTAATCGGTCTTTTTATCGGCGGTCTCATTCCTTACCTCTTCGCTGCGCTCTGTATGATGGCAGTCGGTAGAGCTGCAGGTTCTGTTGTCGTTGAAGTGCGTCGCCAGTTCAAGGATATTCCAGGGATTATGGAAGGAAAGGCTAAACCAGACTATAGCCGTGCAGTGGATATGTTAACCCGCGCAGCGATTAAAGAGATGGTTCTGCCCTCTCTCTTGCCTGTAGGTGCTCCTATCGTGATCTATTTCCTACTAGCCTACACCGTTGGTCAGTTTGAAGCATTCGTCGCTTTAGGTTCAATGCTGCTTGGTATCGTCGTTACCGGTCTATTCGTTGGCCTATCGATGACTGCTGGCGGAGGTGCCTGGGATAATGCCAAAAAGCTTATCGAAGAAGGTCATCACGGTGGTAAGGGCTCAGAGGCCCATAAAGCAGCTGTGACCGGAGATACAGTCGGCGATCCATATAAAGATACTGCTGGCCCTGCAATCAACCCAATGATCAAGATTGCCAACATCGTGGCTCTCTTGCTCCTAGCCCTTTTAGCTGCCTCCCACTAAATGTAGCGTAGGCTTTAGAGGTAATTGCAAAATTGTTGTCTTATGAGGCCCAACGGGCAGGCACAATGCCTCTAAATCTTAC
>CAZZJE010000071.1:0-2075 GCA_964654295.1 uncultured bacterium
CGAGGTTTCCTCCCAGACCTAAAGGACTGGGTTTCCACCTCGTCAATTGGATGAAAAAAGCAATTATTCAGCTCACTCCTCACGAATCTGAGCAAGCTTGCCGTGAAATTTCCTTAACGTTACCTGAGTGGTTTGGCATATCCGAGGCCAATGAGAGGTATGCAAATGGAGTTAAAGAGAGGCTCTCTTTTGGATATGTAGTTGATGAAAAGTGTTTGGGAATGCTGGCGCTAGAATTTCCTTTCTCTAATGCAGCAACTATTTATTGGATGGGTGTACGAAAAGATTTGTTATATCAAGGAATCGGAAAAGCGTTATTACGACATGCAGAAATGGTTTGTTTAGAACGGCACGTTCACTCTCTTTCTGTCGAAACGTTAAGTCCCAAAGAAAAAGATAAGAACTATTTAAACACGTTCAAATTTTATATCAAAGAGGGCTTTAGACCGCTATTTGAGCTGAACACCTATGGCCCTGACCATTTGATGGTCTACCTAAACAAAGTTCTATCGCCTGCTCTATTCGAATGGGTCGATCTCACTCATGAGCTTTCAGAACACATTCCTACTTGGGATGGAGACTGCGGTTTTAAACACACGGATGTGCTGACTTATGATGAATGCAAAACAGAATGTAAATTTTTAGTCCAACGCTTAGAACTGTTAGCCGGGGTTGGAACGCATCTAGATGCTCCTGCTCATTGCTTTCCCAATGGTAAAACAGTAAATGACCTTTCTATTCAAACTCTGATGTCTCCATGCCTTGTTGTAGATATATCTCATGAAACCCATGAGAAATATTGCGTTGAGATGGACGTTCTAAAAAACTTTGAAGCGCAAAATTCAGTCATTTGGAAAGATGCTTTCGTTATTTTTTATACGGGTTGGAGTAAGTTTTGGAACGAACCTGAAAAATATAGGAATCACTATAATTTTCCGTGTATTAGCAGAGAAGTTGCCGAATATCTTCTCTCTGAAGGCATCTCAGGCCTTGGTATTGATACGCTCTCTCCTGATCGACCAGAAAGTGGATATCCTGTTCATCAAATCATGTTAGGTGCTGGCAAATACCTAGTTGAAAATATCGCGAATGCAGAGCAATTGCCTGCTGTAGGTAGCTTTGCTTTTGTAATGCCTCTTCGTATAAGCGCAGGAACCGAAGCTCCTGTTCGTCTAATTGCCATGTTCTCTAATCCTGAAACAATTTTAAGTGAGCTCAAAAATTAGATTTTCAAGTTACTAAATGACCTTTTCTTGATTGATGAAAAAGCGATGAATTCTCGACTTAAAAAGTTTTTATCCTATTACAAGCCATATTTAGGCCTCTTCTATGCAGATATGGCATGCGCGATTATTGTATCGATGACTCTGCTCGCCATTCCCTTATGCATCCGCTATATAACTAAAAACTTAGAGGTTCACTCAGCAGATAGCCTTAGCCTGATCTATATGATGGGTGGCGTGATGCTTGCCTTAGTCGCTATCCATGCGATCTGCCATCTCTTTATTGATTACAAGGGCCATATGATGGGAGCTTTAATGGAAAGAGATATGCGCAACGAATTGTTTGAGCATTATCAAAAACTCTCTTTCAAATTTTATGACGATCATCGCACAGGCCAGCTAATGACACGTCTCTCACATGACACCTTTGATCTGGCCGAATTGTATCACCATGGACCTGAAGATATTGTTATTTCTTCCCTTAACTTTATCGGCGCCTTTATCATTTTACTGAATATTAATGTAAAGCTCGCTCTCATCGCTCTTCTCTTTATACCGATCATGGCCTTATATGGGTTCTACTTTAGCATAAAAATGCATCACGCACTCAAAAAGAGTCGGGACAGAATTGGAGACATCAACGCCCAAGTTGAAGATGCCTTAGCGGGAATCAGAGTCGTAAAATCTTTTACAAATGAAGCGGTAGAAAGAAAGAAATTCTATCAGGAAAACGATCGATTTTTAGATAGCCGAAGAGAGGGCTACAAAAATGAAGCCTATTTCTACGATGGCTTACTGACTCTGACTCAACTAATGACTGTGCTGATCGTAATATTTGGATCGATCAACATT
>CAZZJE010000071.1:2085-10152 GCA_964654295.1 uncultured bacterium
TGATCGAGCCGATCCAGAGATTGGGTAACTTTATCAGACTATATCAAGAAGGCATCACCGGCTTTAATCGATTTATGGAAGTTTTAGAGGTAGAGCCAGATATCAAAGATGCAAAGGACGCCATAGAACTTGCCGACGTTCAAGGAAAAATAGAGTTTAGAAACGTCAGCTTTAAATATAAAGAGGGCTATGAGCATGTTCTAAAAGATATCTCCTTGAACATCAATAAGGGTGAGTATATTGCCTTAGTAGGTCCTTCAGGAGCCGGAAAAACCACCTTATGCTCTCTTATTCCTCGATTTTATGAGGTAAGTGCCGGGGAGATATTAATCGATGGCAAAAATATTAAAAGCCTTAATTTGGCTTCACTCAGAAAACATATCGGGCTCGTTCAACAGGATGTTTATCTATTTGCAGGAACAGTTCTGGACAACATTCGTTATGGAAATCTGGAGGCATCGGAAAATGAAATCATCATGGCAGCCAAAAAAGCCAACGCGCATGACTTTATCATGTCGTTGCCTAATGGATATGATACAGACATTGGACAGCGCGGGGTCAAGCTATCAGGTGGTCAAAAGCAACGCTTGAGTATTGCTCGTGTATTTTTAAAAAACCCATCTATTCTTATTTTTGATGAAGCAACCAGCTCATTAGATAACGAGAGTGAGAAAGCGGTTCAAAACGCTCTAGAAAAGTTAATTGAAAACCGCACCACAATTGTCATCGCCCACCGTCTTTCAACGATACGAAATGCGAAGAGAATCTTCGTTTTAACCGATAATGGAATCGAAGAACAAGGAACCCATCAGGAGCTACTTGGATTAAATGGCATCTATGCAAATTTGTACTATTTATAAGCTTAAAATAAAGTGATAGGCATTATAACGATGACAACGATAACTGATGCTATAGCGCCATTTCCTGATCCAAACAATCTAACAAAACGCTATGCAATATCGATTGGCCCAGGCCTATATATTGAACCATTAATACATCTCAAGGCAAATGTACAACTAGTCGGTACCAGCGCACTCTTGACTAGATTACAGATCCCGTTTGATATCAACGATCCATCATGGTTTGATTTGAATTTTAGTCAGGATCCGCGGTCTGGTTTTGTCGATCTTGCATTATTATCAGGCCCACTCGATTTTAACTTTCAAACGGCGAGTAGTATTAGTGGGAAACTGTTTTTTGTAGATGTGCATGCTACGCCTGCCCCTACATTTACCGCACTCAGCTCTGTTACCAATCAAGTAAGTATGCGTGATTCATTGCTATCTAATGGCTACACTCAAAATGGCATTAATATGGCCATATTTGGCTCGTGGGTGTCTGGTGGAAATATCGTCATTAATTCTCAATCTACAACTGATACACAAGTCAATCTTGTAGGTGGTGGTATTAATGGAAATTTGATTGTTAATACGCAATCTGGGGATATACCAATTAATCCATTGAATTTGACTAGCTTTGCTATTATAGAAAATATATTCAATCCCTTTCCAAATTCCGGATCATTAATTGTCAATGGCGTAAACAATGTAATAACACAAGTTCGAGCTACATCTGATTCTATTCCCATTAGCCAAAGAGTCATATTAGTAGGAACAGCTACTAATTTAATTAGAGTAAATGATGCATTTGGTGTCGCTTATACCCCTAGCAATCCAAGCGATTGGATAGCGCCAGCGCCTACTACCGTGCAAGAAGCACTTGATAGAATTGCGGCTCAAATTGGCCCAGTTAATTAAGAGATAGTCAGAGTTTTACAGCGCCAAGCGTTATAAAGCCAGCTTCGCTTGTAAAGCGATATCGACGACGCCACGAGGCTCAAACATGCCGGTAAAATGCTTGTACATCTCTGCTTTATCTTTGCTATCTCCATGTTTGAAAAGAAGCTCTTCAGTGTATTCCACGATATCTACAACAATCCGCTCATGCCGATAATATGCTAAAAGAAGTGGGTTCAATTCTGTTTTTCCATAGCCCTCATAAAAAAGCATCTCTTCGTGAGGCTGATTCCAAACGTTTCCAACTCCTCCACCAATAAACATCAAGTCGCGCTCTTTAGGCGCCATGATCGGATCATCCCAGTCGATGAGGTAAAAAATGTCTTCTTTTTCTAGCAAAAGGTTTCCCGCATGGATATCAGAATGGCATAAGACAAATGGCAACAATCGAGTCTCTATTTTTTTACTAAGCCACTCAGCGCGGCTAAGTAATCGTTCAATCACTTCTTGATGCCCTTTGAGAGATTCCCTAAATTCCATCCCGACTTCATCACTCTCTTCTTCTATTCGACTATTAGAGCTATAGAAAGAGCGGATAGTTTCTCGCCATTTAGGCGAAAAGTCTTCTAGGCGAATATGCTTCTGAATGGCTTTAGGCACCTCAATTTCATGAATTTGTCTTAGCGTTTTACCCAACTGAATCCATTGTTGATCGGACAAGGAGCAATTAAATCCATTTTGTCCTTCAATAAAAGGGTATACTATTAGACTAAAGTCTCCTACTTGCTCAACCTGTTTTCCGTCTCTTGTTCTAATGGGAGAAATGATTTCTTTTACCCCTGCCTGTTGCAAAAGAGACAGGACTTCAATATGAGCTTTTGAAAATAAGTCCTGCCGTATTTTGATAAAGTAGATGTTGTCATCAGCACTTTCGGCTCTATATACAGAGGCATTTCGATCAGCTCCTAAAGAAAGCAACTCAAGCGTCGCAACTTCAATGCAATAACGCTCTTTTAAAGTGCGAATAATAGGTTCCTTGATTCCTGCCATGTCGCGAACCTTAGCACTATTGTTTTTGCTGTAAGCGCACAAGAGACCAAGTCTGTTCTGAACCATCGGAAAAACGTACCTTAATCGGAGTCTGATCTTCTGTCAGATTGTAAATCCCAGTTGATGCAATCGGAGAATTGGCCTTATTAGTCATAGACCAATAGGCTTTTTGACTACTGGGGTCGACCATCCCAGTAAGGTTCTGTGCAACATCAGTCGTGGAATTATATAAAACTCCAGCAATCTCTCCTCTACGGTTAATTGCAAGTTGTATAAACCGATTTGTATAAGCAGCTGCATTAGCAGTGTTTGCAACAGCAAAAACGCCAAGTGGAAGCCACTCTCCTCCTGTTGATGCACTACTGTTAGAAGCTTGTGAAGAGTGCATCTCTGCTAACGCGGTTGTGTCATAGGAGTGAGAATACATGTATTCACTAGCAGTGAGAGGGTAAGTATATCCAAGGTTATCATAGTAATAAGGAGTTGACCAGTTCCAAGACCCCCAAGTGGCCAAGGTGGTCCAAGCCGCTGGCTTCCACCAGTTTGCTCTTGTTCCCGCATAATCTAAGTCGATATCGTGTCGGTCAAAGAAATTTTGATCAAACCAACGGTTGTAATTTGGACGAGAAGACTGCAGTTTCTGATTCACCTGATTGAAAAGCTGCTTGTTTTGAACAATTTGATTGCTGCGATTATTAGAAAAATATTGTGCTCGCTGCCCATCAGGCTTAAGACCAATATCCTGCGCGGGCCTGCTTTGAACATTTTGGTTAACTTGGCTGCGCAATTCTAATTGATTTGCGGATGGGGATCTTTGCTGGGTTGACTGTCTAGGTGTTTGAACTTTTCCTTGCGAGATTGATGGCTTAGCTTGGCTGAGTGGCTTTGTTTGAGGGATAGCAGGCCTGCTTGACGCACGACTCATGGTCGGTGTGCGGTTTATTGTACGGCCTCCACTATAAGATGCTCCTCTCGCGCCACCGGCACCTCTTCCCCCTCCGCCACCGCCACCTCTTCCTCCCCTTGCTTCAAGACCAATAGAAGCGAGCAATAGACTCGATGCGGTAATGACACTCATGAATCCCGCTAGTTTATTCCACATGGCGCCTCCTAATCGATTCTTTTAACTGTCACAGGGTCCATGTCAGGCAAAATCTCTCCATCTACTTCTCGTTCTGTCGAATCAAAGGTATAGGTGTGATCATCGACAAAAGTGTATCTGTTTATCGATGAGGCGACGCGCCCATCGCTTAAGGTAAATCGCATCGTTGAGTACCAGCTTTTATCTTCCTTTTCCCATGTTCCTTCGCCAAACCCTCCATCTGAATCAAAAATCCAGGAGCGAACGACATTTTTCACTGAATCCCAGGCGATGATCTGCTTTCCTTCAATATCGTCCTGCCCATAAATTTTCATTTTGAAGTGCTGGATGATAAAGTTTTTGTGTTTGTCCCAATGAGTA
Source organism: uncultured bacterium (assembly GCA_964654295.1). Lineage (GTDB taxonomy): Bacteria > Chlamydiota > Chlamydiia > Chlamydiales > JABDDJ01 > CAZZJE01. The sequence continues at coordinate 6,334 of CAZZJE010000071.1, forward strand.
TCGAACAAAATGTCAACATTGCCGTCGGAGTCTTTCCATTGGCCCAATAACCATGACAGATCTTTTAGCTGCTCAGAGTTAGAAACAGCTTTTTGCAATTCAATTTCGCTAATAGTTTTTAACAACCACTGCCCATTTTCTTTGACATATTCAGCCTGATAAGCCATCTGCTGCACAGGCTGATCAGCAACAGTCACTTTCATCAACCCAGTTTCGATTGCCTCATCAACATTAGGAAATTGGATGCTTTTGGTTGTAATCTCAAGATGCCGCTTTTTGCCCTGCGTAAATTTTTCTTTGAAGAGTTTTTCAATCGCCTCTCTTCCTTCCGCAGACTCTCCCGTTACAGGGTTTATGTAGATGGCATCGGTGGTCCAATAAGTGATTAGTTTAGTGGCATCTTGCTGATTGTAGGTTTCTTGATATGACTGAACGATATTTTGGATGGCTTTTTCATCAGCTTTTTTGTCTTGAACTGCTCGGTCACAACCTGCAAGCCATACCGCTGTCAAAACCATTAAAACAGTCTTGAAAAATGTTCGCATGTTTCAATCCTCTATTGAAGCATCTTAAACTGACCGATTCTTTTCTAGAATTTGCCTTGTAAATTTTCATTATAATCTAGGATACATGTAAAAAGAAAATTAAAACTTCTTTTCAAAAAAAAGGCTAATGGCCATTTTATCCTGGATGCTTACAAAGTTTTATCGCAATAAACCAAAAAGACAGATGTCAACTAGTAAAAAAATCATCGAAATTGTCCCATATAACTTACAATGGCCTGAAATGTTTGCATCAGAAGCTAAACTGATCAAACAAGCGATGGGCAGTAACTGCGTCACGATTCATCATATCGGTTCAACTTCGGTACCAGGCTTAAGTGCAAAACCTATTATCGATATTCTCCCCGTGGTAGAAAACATTCTAGAAGTTGATAAAACGACTCAAGCCATGGAAAGCTTGGGATACGAAGCTAAAGGAGAATATGGCATTGCTTTTCGTCGCTATTTCCAAAAAGGCAAGGATATTAGAACTCATAATGTCCATGTTTATGAAGAAGGTGATCCAGAAATTGATCGCTATTTAAAATTTCGGGATTGGATGCGTTCTCATCATGACGACGCACAAGCCTATGCCAATCTCAAACTTGAATTAGCCGCGAAATTTCCTGAAGATATCTTGCGTTATTGCAATGGAAAAGATGATTTTGTGGCAAGGATTGATGCAAAAGATGGTTTTGATGGATGGCGCATGGTGAAAGCTTTAACGGATAGAGAGTGGGCTGCAGCACGTGCCTTAAGGCAAAAATATTTTTTTAAGTCGAATGTTGATCCTTACGCTTGGACATTTGACCATAAAGATCATATTCATTTTGTCTTCTACAAGAATGCCGACATCATAGGCTATGCGCATCTTCAGCTTTGGACCGAAGCGAGAGCTGCTTTACGAATCATTGTGATAGATGAAAACTACCGTAATCGTAGGTTTGGGAGCCATTTTTTGAAACTTTGTGAACGCTGGCTATGCCATCAAGGTTTTAAAGTGTTGTTAATTCAATCTTCTCCCGTAGCATATAAATTTTATTGTCAGAATGAATATCAAAGAATGCCTTTTAATGATCCGGAGGGCTATGAAACAGACCCACGAGATATCGAAGTAGGCAAGTTTCTTCTAAAAAATTGAAAGAAATATTTTGAGTGCGACGACTTCGAAGCGTGTTGAAAGCCCTACTATTTAAATCTTTTTCTGGTATCCCAACATCTCGACAAGTCGAGATGAGCAAAAAGCGGCGACAAGTCGCCGCACTCCAAAAAGCAGCCTCAAACACTTATTTTGTAAGTATCTTTTAATACTACTGAGATTTAAGGTCTATAACTCGGTATGGAAGCTCATTAACCAAAGTCTTTTGATCTGCAAGATAAGTAGTAGCCCACCACATTGCTTTAAAATCATCTCCCATAAGGTTTAAACCTTTTTGTAGGAAATTAAAATAACCAGAGATTGGATACGTTTTTCTTTGGAGATATTCATTGGACTGAGCGAGTAAATTCGTCGCTCTTTGAACGAGCTCTAGATGTCGCGCTGCATTCCATGGCATCCCTGCCGCACTGCTGATCGCTACTTCTTGGTATACCTGATATGAATTTTCTTCGTTAGCATAGGCCTTTGATGTTAAAAACGGCGTGATCCCCAAGCTCAGAATTGTAAATAAACGTAACAGTTTCATCATTTATTCCTTTATTTTTATGATTTTTAGCTTTTGAGACGATCTAGCTATTTTTGGCAAATTGCTTAGGACTTGAATAGATAGGTAAGATAGGACGGTTGCGACAGAAGGGAAAGGTTTAGCCTTTACGAGAATAACTGTCGTGATACAGAAAAAAATAGGTGAAATAAAAGTTTCTAATATTAGATTAACTAAGATATGTGCTCCATTTTGTGGGTTGTATAATAAATCAAAGACCGGATGTGAATAAAAAGCAATGTTTTTGAGTGGATAGTCAAATATTAATAATGGTTTTTAATGGCAATAATTACCGTTAATTAAAATTTTTTTTAGGTATTGTATTTGTAGGTATTGTTTTGAAAAGGCCATTAGCAATGCATGAGCGTTACTAACGGCCTGCAAAGAAAATTCGCTTATCTTCTTATAAATTTAAAATAGATTTTTTTATTGTCCGACGAAACAGTCAGATCAAATGTATCCCCAAAATAAGGATTGTAGCCAATTTTCGTCGATGCGACCACAATACATTTGGTAATCATAGAATGTACGATGCTATCCAATTCTAAATTGATTAACTTTGTTGGGGTAAACCAAGACACGATTAATCCATTGTTAACGGATAAAAAATTGGCGATGTCTGTATAGATGCCATCCTCATTTTGCATACATAAAAATGATGCGGAGCATGTCCCAACTTTTCTGCCATGCTTATTATAGATAGGCGCTCTTCCAGCAAGATAGGTTGAATTTATCGTTGAACTATCGCTCGATACGTTAGATGTTGGGATTTCAATAAAGCTATCTATAAAGTCTGAAATATAAAGATAGTATTCTAGTTTTCGTCGTTTTTTACGCTGTTGCGCACGACACACGTTATCCATGTTTTCTGATGCATCCACTGTCGCCATCTCGAAACTATTGCGAACGTTGTCAATGCGATCATCTCCGTAAAGAGCGAAAAAAGAGGAGGAATAGATAAAGCTAACACATAACAGTAAAAATAGCCTGATTTGTCTAATCAACACAATGGCCTCATAAGTAGAAGATAAAACTCTTGCAGATTGCATGACAGCAAATCATTTTTTCGCTTCGACTTATGATACAGTGATTAAGAAATGTCAACCGAAATCATTCACTGTTACTCTGATAGAGTTAACCACTTAGAATAAGCATCTGAAAAAATAGGCATTAAACATTTGTTTAACTGGCTTCTATAAATATACGACTATCTCCCTTTTGACTAGATCACTCTTTCATGAGAAATAAAAAATTCTGAATGACCAGTTATCAAAATAATTTTCAAAAAAGACAATTTAATTCATAAAAAAGAGGCTAAAGTCTTTCGATGAGCATTTTTTGACCTCTTTAACAACTTGCACTCGATTTGATGAGTCCATCTGAGCAATTTATTTTAAAGGAAAACTATGAAAAAAATGATGTGTGCTTTAGCACTATTCACTTTAATGGGCGCTCTCTCAGCTGCAAATAATCTTTATAGCGAAGGTTTTGATTTAGAAGCGCAAAAAAAGCGCCAAAATAGAGAACATGGAGAGCATGGTAAGCCAGGGCCTCAAGGCCCCCAAGGACCCGCA
>CAZZJE010000072.1:0-10029 GCA_964654295.1 uncultured bacterium
GGACGGGCGTTAAACCGCCGATGATGGCGCAATCTTCTACAGTCACATGGCCTGCAAGAGTGGCATTATTGCTCATAATGACGCGATTGCCAACTTTGCAATCGTGTGCCACGTGGCAATAGGCCATAATCAAGCAGTCGTCGCCGATGTCGACAGAAGTACCTTCGGCGCACGAAGAGTTAATCGTGACAAACTCACGAATTTGGCAGCGCTTGCCAATATTAACAGATGTTTTAGCACCGCGATATTTTAGATCTTGCGTTTTTGTACCGATACTTGCTGAGGGATAGATCACCGTGCCCTCTCCGATGGTGGTATATCCATCGATATAGGCGTGGGATTTGATGACGACATTGTCGCCTAAGGTCACATTAGATTTAACAATGGCGTAGGGTTCTATCACAACGCCGCCGCCTAACTGCGCGCCGGGTTCGACGATCGCGGTAGGATGGATATTTTGTTCACTCATGGTCTGCCGAATGCGTTAACTACAACAATAATATTATTTTATATTTGGGCCCGGTCGATTAAAGCAAAAGTCACTTGAGCTTCAACAGCGATGCGGTCGCCTACTAAAGCCTCTGCATGGACAACGCCGCCCTTGCTTCCAAAGTGAATTCCTGTGCCTTTTAAAGTCAGCACATCCCCTGGCCGGACAGGATTGCGAAACTTTGCCTGCTGGACACCCAATAGCACAGCAATTTTATTACGGGCATGCTGCGATTTTAGATGGACCAGGACGCCACCAGCTTGGGCAAGAGCTTCCAAGATAAGAACTCCTGGCATAAGAGGAGCGTCGGGAAAATGCCCCTCAAAGAAGGCTTCATTGATCGTGACATTTTTTTGACCAACAACATATCCCCTCTCTAAATCGAGCTCTAAAATACGATCGACCAGTAAAAATGGCGGCCTATGCGGTAAAATTTTGAGGATCTCTCGAATTCCCATGGGCAGTTTGATTGGAGAAGCAAGGAGCTCTTGTTCTTCCATAGATTTATCACTCCGTTGTCAGTGCGTTTAGCAGGACGTTGGCAAAAGCATAGTTTGAAGCATGCCCAGAGCGAATCGCTAAAATATGAGCATGGAAATCTAAACCAATCAGAGATAAGTCTCCGACCATATCTAAAATTTTATGTCGAACCATTTCATCGGGAAAATAGAGGCCGCCTTTGCTAAAGGTTGCTTCTCCGTGCATCACGACGGCATTATCCAAGCTGCCGCCTTTGATGAGGCCTCGCTCGATTAATTGAGAGATCTCTTCGTAGCGGGAAAAGGTACGGCAGGGGGAGATTTCGCGTTTAAAAGTCTCTGGATCGATCACAAAGCTTTGGAACTGAGTTTTAACAAAGTTGGCATCTGAATAGTGTAAGGTATTGCTGATTCGGTAGCTTGGATAGGGAAGAGCCACAATTTGCGTCGAGGCATTTGCCCAGAAGATCGGCTTTTTTAATTGAAGGATTGGGCGGACAGCCTCTTGCTCTACAAAACCAGCCTCTTCTAAGAGTGAGATAAAGTGGCTAGAGCTACCTTCGGCAATGGGCGGTTCGATATTTGAAATATCGACATAGACATTATCGATTAAAGAACCTTTTAGAGCGGCCAAGACATGCTCAACAGTATAGATACGAACTCTATCGACACCTAGGACCGTACAGCGATCGGATGTATCACAGACATATTCGAGTGTCGCGGGAATCTCAGGAGAGCCAGGCAGGTCGCTGCGGCGGAAAATAACACCTCTCCCCTCTTTTGCAGGAGAAAAACGCATCGTAACAACTTCACCAGTGTGTAATCCGATTCCAGAATAAACAACCTCTCTTCCAATTGTACGCTGGTGACGCGTCTTCGCGGCTTGATGCAATTCTACAACTTCGACCATTGGGCCCTAATGTCCTACGAATTTAACCTAACATTCAGTTTTTTATAAACTGCAACAACTATGCCCGATCGATCGGTTAAGTTGCAAGGTGAACGAAATAGCTCTGCGCTGAATTAATTATTCCCCAGGAAAAATCAATCATTACTTTACATTGAGATTTCTTATAACCATTTATACCATAAGCCACAACACTCTCAAATCTTTATATTAAATTAATAAAACAGACATATAAATAAAACAAAAACGGTTAAATCTTCAATATACTAGTATAAATATGTCTTCTATCAGTCCCGTGACATCCCCAACAGCCGCTCAGTCGCAGCCTAATAGACTTACGACAAGTCCAATTCCATCTCAAAATAAGGCTCTCCCTCCACTTTCTATATTATATCAATCAGCACAAAAGGGGCCGCCTCCCTCTAAATCTCAATCGACAAGTTCGAATAAACGCTTCGACAATGATCCTTCTCCGGAGTTGTGGCATCGGGAACATTTGACTCGGCCAAAAGAGCTTTTCCTAGAACTTTTTAATAAACACGCTTTAGCCAATGCGACGTTGCCCGATCTCTTTTCGGAAGAAAAAGCGAGTCAAGGGCTCTTTCTTTTTTACGCTCTATTCTCCAATTTTTTACAAGAGAGTGAACAGTCAAAAAGAGCCATCTCTTATCGTGAAATCATCCAACTTTTCCATTTAAAAACACTCTTAGACAAGCAGCACCCCGACTCGATCTTTATGGAGGAAAAGATTTCGCCTCTTTTTCAAAAGTTTTTCTCCACAGCTTTAGAAGAGCTTTCTTTGGAAAACAAAAAGCAGTTTGTGCGCTTTTTCTCATTGATTGACACTGATGAAGCGCAGACATTTCGCAGCTCTTTTCAATCCTATTTTTTTCAAGGAAAAGGAGTTTGGGAGAGCAACCAAAAAGTTATTTTAAAATATTTAAACTGGATAGATGACAAAATAAAATCTAATCATTTAAAAGAACAACTGTTTGAACACTTTAATATCAGCTGGGAGGAGAATCAGATTGATCGTGCCGTTGAAGAACTTTCCCATTTTTTAGAAAGTCAATTTGATTCACTAAATAAGGGCCGCGAAGCGCACCTGCCCAAGTATTTTTTATCTGCTCGAAAGCTGCGCCACTATTTTTCAGAAGAGAAGCCCTCCATTTTTCATAAGAGAGTCAATACAGAACAGTTCGTTTCTAAAAGTTCAAGTTTGAAAAGCATGATTGACACTAGCGACCAGGATAGCATGATCGGTCTATGTCATTTAATTGAATGGCAACCTAATTTAGAGTTAAAGTCGAGCACATTTCCTTTTCAATTAGATCCTACAACCTCTACTCTCTTCCCTCCTAATTTTTTAGAAAACATGGACCAAGCTCCCTATCCCATCGTTTCTATTACAAAAGGTACTAAGCCTTCTACCAGCACATTAAGGCTATTTGAAAAATCTACCTATCTCTCTAACTTAAGCCCTGACGCCTTGCAACTCTACTGTTATTTACAACAAGATCAGAGCCAGCTATCTTCCCTCATGTGCCGAGAGCTTAAGGATGCCGATTCCACTCAGGTGATCTCTTCTCAAAAGCGACAAAAAATCAACAGTCTCCTCAAAGCAGCCACTAGGGTTTAAATATTTGCAAGTGACTTACTCTCTTGAGAGCAAAAAGCGTGTAAGGTATGCTAATCACAACTTAAGCAATGGCTAATGTGTGCATAACAATCAGACGTCTATTGAGAAAGAGAGTAAGCAGCTATGCCGGCTTGTTTCTCGAAAATTTTTACCTTTAAAGGTTTGCTACAACCATCCTAATCGAAGGGTGATCATACGCCCCTATGAGATGAAAGATGCCGTCGCCGTGCAACAAGCAGTCGAAGAGACGCTTCCTATCCTAAAGAAGTTTATGTGCTGGGCTTTTATCCCAACAAATGTAGCTAAGCAGGCAGAGCGCTTAGAACGCTATAGCTTGATTCCAGAAGATCGTATGCATCTCCCATGGTATGCCCCTTTAGTCGATCATTTAACCGTAACGACTCGTTGGGGAGCTGATCTCCCTCTACGAGAGATCATCCATTCAACCAATCCTCCATCCGTTTAGAGGTCTTTCATGCTCACTCAAGAAATCCGCCGTAAGTTTTTAGACTATTTCCGTAAACATCAGCATGCCGTTGTCGCCTCCTCCCCTGTCGTTCCGCATGATGACCCGACTCTTCTATTTACAAACGCGGGCATGAACCAGTTCAAAGATGTCTTTTTAGGAAAAAGTCAGCGCGACTATAGACGCGCGACGACTAGTCAAAAATGTGTCCGTGTCGGCGGCAAGCATAACGACTTGGAAAATGTTGGCCATACCAGCCGCCACCTCACGTTCTTTGAAATGCTGGGTAACTTCTCATTTGGAGACTATTTCAAAAAAGAGGCGATCCGTTTTGCATGGGAAGTCTCTACTGAAGTGATTGGATTTGACCCTAACAGAATTTGGCCAACAATCTTTTTAGATGACGATGAAGCCTTTGAAATTTGGCGTGGCTATGTGCCAGCCGAGCGCATCACGCGTTTGGGAGAAAAAGATAATTTTTGGGCGATGGGTGACACGGGACCTTGCGGCCCCTGTTCGGAGCTCTATTACGATCGCGGAGCTAAATATGGATCTGCGCAATCTGTCGCTGAAGACCCCGATGGCCTGCGCTTCATTGAATTTTGGAACCTCGTCTTCATGCAGTTTAATCGGCAGCCCGATGGCAGCTTGAATCCTCTTCCTCTGCCCTCCATTGATACAGGCGCTGGGCTTGAGCGTATTATTAGTTTAAAAATGGATGTCGATAGCTTATTTGAGACTGACGTCTTAATCAGCATTATTACTAGAGTTGAAGAGATCAGTGGCAAGCGTTACGACTTTCACGATCAGACAATGGCACCAGCTTTTCGTGTCATTGCAGACCACTTGCGCTGCCTAAGCTTTGCAATTGCCGATGGCGTTCAGCCAAGTAATGTCGACCGCGGCTATGTGTTACGCAAGATTTTGCGCCGTGCCGTGCGTTACGGCCGTCAGCTTGGGCTAGATAGACCCTTTTTGGCTGATGTTCTACCAGCTTTAGTGTCAGCTATGGGTAGCGATTATCATGAACTGGTCACCGCCCAAGGCCGCATTTCTGAAATTTTGACTTTGGAAGAAGAGGCTTTTTTAAGAACCCTTCGTCGTGGAGGCAACTTACTTAGCCAGGTGATCTCTAGTGCAGCCACGCAAGGAGGTCAAATTAGTGGCGACGACGCCTTTAAGCTGAAAGACACCTATGGATTGCCTATTGAAGAGATTTTACTTTTAGCCAAAGATAGCCAGCTTCAGGTCGATCTAAATCGCTATCAGGCTTTAGAGCAAGAGGCTAAAGAGCGATCACGCAGTGCTCATAAGGTCACGCATCAAATTGCCGATGAGAACCTCTTTGCCAAGATTCTTCAAGAGAGAGGTGTCAGCCAATTTACCGGATATACCCAGCAAGAAGATGAGGCTAAGGTCATCGCCATTGTTGTGAACCATCAGTTAGTCGAAGAGCTAGGTGAAGGTGAAGAGGGCATGCTGATCTTAGATAGAACACCCTTTTATGCAGAGAAAGGGGGACAGATTGGAGATCGAGGACGTTTAGTAAAAGAGAATGTGCTCTTTGAAGTAGAAGATACACAATCCCCTTATAAAGATATTGTTGCTCATGTTGGCCGCAGCCTCAAGGGTAACATCCGCTTAGGAGATCGTTTGAATGCTTATGTTGATAGCTCACGGCGTCAACGCATTGCTAATAATCATACAGCCACCCATCTGCTGCATTGGGCTCTCTGTAAAATATTGGGTGAGCATGTCAAACAAGCTGGTTCTGTTGTAGATGCCAGTCGCCTGCGCTTTGACTTTAGCCACCATAAGCCGCTCACTGCTCAAGAGATTCATCAGCTGGAAGATCTTGTCAACCAGGAGATCCGCAAAAACCAGCCGGTTAAAAGCTTTGAGCTACCCTATGACGAAGCGCAGCATCGCAAAGAGATCAAGCAGTTTTTTGGTGAAAAATATGGCTCGACAGTACGTGTAATCGACACAGGAAGCTCCCAAGAGCTATGTGGAGGAACACATACAGACAGCCTTGGAAACATCGGCTACTTTAGAATCATCAAAGAGGGAAGCATCGCTGCAGGCGTTAGACGGATCGAAGCCGTCACGGGTGAAGAGGCCGAAATCTTTGCTCGCGAGATTGAACGGCAGCTTCATGAAGCTGCAACGACAGTTAAAACAACACCAGCAAAATTGATTGAACGCCTTCAAAAATTGACCGAAGAGACCAAAGAGCTCACTCAAGCGTTGAAAGAGGCTCGCCAAAAAGAGCTTAAGCAGCTTTGTCAAAGCCTTGCAGAGCAAGTGCAATCGAAACAAGGGGTGCCCTTATTAGCTACTCAGCAAACGCTGCCAACAGAAGAGCTGAGAGAGCTAGCGGACCTACTTATGGAAAAAGCACCCTCTCTTATCGCAATTTTGGGATCAAACCATGGCGAAAGAGCTCAAATTCTTGTGCGCGTTAGCGACGACCTCGTTGCCAAAGGAATTAGAGCCGATGCCATTGTCAAGCAGCTAGCGCCTATGATCGAAGGCAGTGGAGGCGGTAAGCCAAATAATGCTCAAGCAGGTGGAAAAGCCCCCGAAAAGCTCTCCCAAGCAATAGAGGCTGCTCCTCAAGCCCTTGAACAACTTCTCAACTCATCGAAGGCCTAATCAAAAAGATGGACGCTGCCCTGCTTGCACAGCTCAAAGAGATCGCAACGATTCAGAGCTACCAAAACGCTCTGCAAGAGGGTAGATCCATCCTTGTAGAGGAGCTTTGGCATACGCCCAAAGCTCTCCTAGCTGCTCTAGGTCAGCAGGCAACAAAAAAGCATCTGCTGGTCTTGACGAGTGCGACAGGAGAGGAAAATCAGCTTTTTAATGACCTAGCTCTCTTTACCGAAGGGATCGTCCTTGACTTTCCTGCTTGGGAAACTTTGCCAAATGAGAGGGTCGCTCCAAGCTCAGACATGGTTGGAGAGCGTTATGAAGGCTTAAGACAAATTGCTAATGCCACTTCGCCTCTTATCGTCATTAGCAATTTGCAAGCTTGTTTGCAAAAGCTGATTCCCCCCTCCTCTTTCAATCAACTTTCTCTTAGCATAAAGATTGGCGATACACACCCCCGAGATGAGTTAGTTGCAAAGCTGGAATCGATGGGATATCAGCGCCGACCAGTCGCTGCGGATAAGGGAGAGTTTGCAGTGAGAGGGGGTATCATCGATCTCTTTCCCGTCTCCTCTCCTGATCCCTTTAGAATAGAATTTTGGGCGGAAGAGGTTGAATCCATCCGGATCTATGATCCAATCGGGCAGCGATCTGTTCGCAAAGTTGACCGCTGTGCAGTGACACCAGCAAAAGAGCTTGAATTCATTGAACAGAGCAGCCAGCTAAGTACACTGCTTGACTACTTAGGACCAGACACAGTCGTTGCATTTGATGATCTGCTTGCATTAGAAGATCGTTATGCACAGTTAAAACAGCTATCTGGCAAAGCAACGCGTACCTTTGCTTCGATTGATGAGCTATTTGATCAGATGCAATCTCTTCAAAAGCTCTATTTTTCCGACCAATCTATCGAAGAGTTAACTCAGGTAGAGATCAAAAAATCAGGCTCTAAGAGCTATTATAGCAAGAGCGCCGGTCTAATTGACTTGCAGTTTGAGATGTTCAACCGCTCTTTTGTAGCATCGCGTTGGCAAGCTCCATTTATCCCTGTAACCTCATATTTCTTTCCAAATGCTAAAGAAGCGGGAGAAATTTCTGGTGATCAAATTTTAGAGGGAATCAGACAGATTAGCAAAAGTGATCTGTCGCTGATTTGTTATGCCGACAGCGACCTCGACGAGCTCTCTTTTCGAAAAACTCTTAATGAACGCGATATTCATCTCCCTCTCAAACATCGTTTTGCAAAAGGCTACCTCTCTTCCGGCTTTGCCCTGCCAGATGATCAGCTGATCATACTGCCTCTTACTGAAATTCATCAGAGATTTAAACTGCGGCGTCAAAAGTTGCGTAGCACGTACCATTCGATGCCATCCGAGTTCTATGAGCTGACGCCAGGCGATACAGTTGTTCACTTTCACAATGGCATTGGAAAGTATCTGGGTGTAGAAAAACGACCAAATCACGAAGGCCTGCTCAGCGAATTTTTTCTACTTGAATATGCGGATGGAGCAAAACTTTACGTTCCACTGCAGCAGGCCCATCTGATCACAAAATATATTGGAGTCAACGAAGAGCAGCCCAAGCTACACACTTTGGGAAGCAGCCGCTGGAAGAAAGCCAAAGAGCAAACAGAAAAAGCAATTGTCGGATACGCTAGGCAGCTTTTGCTGCTGCAAGCTCAGCGAGAATTTTTTGGGGGCTTTGCCTATCCATCGGATAGTGAAGAGATGCGTCTATTTGAAGAAGCATTTCCTTTTGAGCCGACAGCAGACCAGATCGATGCGATCGCAAAGATCAAAGAAGATATGACGAGCCCCAAGCCCATGGATCGTCTGGTTTGCGGCGATGTAGGTTATGGCAAAACCGAAGTTGCTATGCGGGCCGCATTCAAAGCGATTGTCGACGGCGGCAAGCAGGTCGCCATGCTTGTGCCGACAACAGTGCTTGCGATGCAGCATTTTGAAAACTTTGTCGAACGCATGTGCCACTTTCCTCTACGCATAGAGGTGCTCTCTCGTTTTCGAACGCCTAAGCAGATTAAGCAAGCCTTGGAAGGCATTGCAAATGGAACCGTTGATTTAGCCATTGGGACACATCGCCTTTTAAGCGAAGATGTCCAATTTAAAAACTTAGGGCTAATCATTATTGATGAAGAGCAGCGTTTTGGAGTAAAAGCAAAAGAGCACTTAAAACGCATCAAAGTTGGCGTCGATTGCTTAACTTTGTCTGCCACGCCTATCCCTCGCACCCTCTATATGTCACTAGTGGGTGCTCGCGATCTCTCGGTTATCAATACCCCACCACATGATCGCCAGCCAATTACAACTTTAATTGCTGAAGGCAACGATGAGCTGGTTCGCACGGCTCTGATGAGAGAATTAGCGCGCGATGGCCAAGCCTTTTTTATTCATAATCGTATCGAAACAATTGAAGCCGTTGCAGATAAACTCAAAACGCTGCTGCCCCAAGCGCGCGTCTTAATCGGCCATGGTGGCATGAGCAGCGACGAGTTAGATCTAGTTTTCCATGCATTCAAAAGTGGAAAATGTGACATCTTAGTTGCAACGACGATCGTTGAAAATGGCATTGATATCCCTAATGCCAATACAATTTTAATCGATCGAGCTGACCACTTTGGCTTAGCAGCCCTCTATCAGCTAAGAGGCCGCGTTGGGAGATGGAACCGACGTGCCTATGCATACTTTCTCGTCAAAAATCGACGCAGCTTGCCAGAGTTAAGTTTAAAAAGGCTGCAGGCATTGGCAGAATCGAGCGGCTATGGCGGTGGGATGAAGCTAGCCATGCGAGACTTAGAGCTTCGAGGGGCAGGAGATATCTTAGGAACAGAACAGTCGGGACATGTCTCTGCCATTGGATTTCATCTCTATTGCAAATTGCTCAAACGAACTGTCTTATCCATGCAAAATAAAACACCTCTGCTTGCCTTTGAAACCAAAATTGAATTCCGCGTCGATGCACGCTTGCCAGAAGATTATGTCAATGCAGCCACCTTACGAATGGAAATCTATCAAAGGCTTGGAGAGACAGTCGAACTCGCTCAAGTTGATGCCATTTGGGAAGAGCTGCAAGACCGCTTTGGCCCGCCACCGCTTTCTGCCGAATGGCTTTATATTCTCTCTCGCATCCGCATTCATGCCCTTCAGCGCCATGTGACAAGCATCAAACATACTCCTCCTACCTTAGTCATCGAACGCCAGAGCCAAGGTAAAACCGCTACAAGCAAGCATCTGTTCAAATTGCCTAGCTCTCCAAAAGAGGCTGAGAAGAAGTTATTGGAGATTTTTGAGAGACTATAAGGCTTAGGTTTGGAGCAATGCCCACATAAATCTTACCTATATGGGCGCCTAAAGCTATTTCTGGAGTGCGGTGACTTGT